>JAQTYP010000263.1 GCA_028688235.1 Methylomonas sp. | reverse complement strand
TGGCGTTCAGATGATCAGCAATCCAAAAAATGATTTTGAACGTCTATTTGGTCCCTATCCCGACGGGCACTGCTTTGAGATAGAAAACTGCCAAACACATAAAAAAATTAACGACAAAGCCAAAAACAAAGATGAAGGTTTAAAAATTGCCGAATTTTTATTGCTTGAAACTCACGCTAACAAGATATCTATTTCAATTATAGAAGCCAAGTCCAGCTCACCTCAAGAGCATGACAATTATATTGACGATATAAAAGAAAAACTAACCAATAGCTTATCTTTATTCATGGCAATTTATTTGGGTCGGCACGATGAACCTGGAATTTCCAATCTTTTTAGGGAAGCAGATATTTCTAAGATTGATTTCAAAATGATTTTAGCTATTCAAAATTATCCCGACTCGCTACGCCCTCTGCAAGATAAGCTTAAAAATTCGCTTAAAAAGACAGCCCTCATATGGAATATCGATCTTAATTCAGTAATTGTTGTGAATGAAGCTGGCGCAAGAAAGCATGGACTCATTAGAGATTTAGCCGTATCAAACACAAATCAGTAATTCCAAATATCTAATATTTATCTTTTAGGAATCCCATGTCCCACCAATCCGACCTCATCAGCACCGACATCAACGCCTATCTGGCCCAACACGAACGTAAAGAGCTATTGCGATTCTTAACCTGCGGCAACGTCGACGACGGCAAAAGCACCTTGATTGGCCGCCTGCTGCACGACTCCAAGATGATTTACGAAGACCAGTTGGCGGCGGTTGCTGCCGACAGCGTCAAGTCCGGCACCACCGGGGCCGGCAAGATCGACCTGGCCTTGCTGGTCGACGGCTTGCAGGCCGAGCGCGAACAAGGCATCACGATAGACGTCGCCTACCGTTATTTTTCGACCTCGACCCGCAAATTCATCATCGCCGACACCCCGGGCCACGAGCAATATACCCGCAACATGGCGACCGGGGCTTCGACTTGCGATTTGGCCGTCATTTTGATCGACGCCCGCTACGGCGTGCAAACCCAAACCAAGCGCCACAGCTTCATCGCGTCCTTGCTGGGCATCAAGCACATCATCGTTGCGATCAATAAGATGGATTTGGTCGGCTATAGCGAAGAAACCTTCCGCAAGATTCAGGACGACTATCTGGATTTCGTCAAAACCCTGGATTTGCACGACATCCACTTCATTCCGATGTCGGCACTGGACGGCGACAACGTCGTAAATCCCAGCACCAACATGCCGTGGTTCAGCGGCAAGACTATGATGGAACTGTTGAACACCATCGAAATCGCCAGCGACCATAACTTCGTCGACGCCCGCTTCCCTGTGCAATACGTCAACCGCCCGAACTTGGATTTTCGCGGTTTCTGCGGTACCGTGGCTTCCGGCGTATTCAAAAAAGGCGATGCGATTAGCGTACTCCCTTCCGGCAAGACCAGCCATATCAAGGCTATCGTCACCTTCGACGGCGAGTTGGAGGAAGCCTTCGCCTCGATGGCGGTGACCTTGACCCTGACCGACGAAATCGACATCAGCCGCGGCGATATCATCGTCGGGCACCACCAAAACCTGCCTACGGTGGCGGATAAATTCAAGGCAGACATCGTATGGATGACCGAACAGCCGATGACGCCAGGCCGCCAATACGTCATCAAACTGGCTACCCGTAATGTGTCGGGATCGGTGTCGATGATACACCACCGTATCGACGTCAATACGCTGGAGCATCATGACGCCAACGAATTGAAGTTGAACGAGATCGGTCATTGCACCATCGCCGTCAATGCTCCCGTGGTATTCGACCCTTATAAATTGAACAAATCCACCGGCTCGTTCATCGTCATCGACAGGCTGACCAACGTCACGGTTGGCGCCGGCATGATTACAGGGGACGCTAGCGAGGAAGATTGGTCTCCCGTCAGTGCCGAAGAGCGGGCAACCCGTTTTAGCCAGATTGCATCGATCATCTGCCTTACCGGTTCGAACGCCGAACAAATGGCCTATCATCTGGAGCGCAAGTTATTCGACACTGGCCACGCGGCGACTGTTTTGGAAAATGCCAACGACGAACTTGCCGCAGCCGTCAAAAATGCCGGCCTGTTAGGCTTGAGTTTTCGAGGATCATCGGTGCAAGCCGATGTGACGTTTAATTGCGACGAATATCAAGTCGACGAGATTTATGCGGCTCTGAAAAACCACGGATTGATACATTAAGCCAAAAAGAGCCGGCTTCGGCCGGCTCTCGTCTTCGAGATTGAAGCCTCAGTCCTTTTTGGGCACGTAACCTTCCGGCATTTCGAAGCCGCCGGCAAACAAAAACTTCTCCCGCTCGACTTCCAAAATCTTTTTCGCGGCCGGATCGAAACTGGCCAAACGGCGTTCGTTGATGATCATGGTTTGCATGGCTAGCCAGTCCCTCCACGCCTGCTTGGAAATATTCTCGAAAATGTACCGGCCTTTCTGACCGGGAAATGGCGGCAGATCCAGTCCTTCCGCTTCCACGCCCAGTTTTACGCATTTAACCATTCTGGTCATATTGATCCTCAAAGTAATGTAGCAACAAGCGCATGATCGGCGCCGGCAAACCTAATGAACGAATTTCGCTGCCGTTATACCAGACCAGGCGGTCCGCTTCCATCACACAGTTATTGGGGTTTTGAACGATAGCCTGCAGCGGCGTGTAATCGAGATGATAGTGCGAAAAAGTATGCCGTTGGCTGGGCAAGGTTTGCGGTGGGCCGATCCGGTAATCGCGCTGAACGCACCATTGGTGAAATCCCTGCAGATCGGCAAATTCCGGTAAGCTCCACAGTCCGCCCCAGATGCCGGTTAGCGGGCGCCTTTCCAGCAGAATTTGCTGTCGATTATTCTGCAACAACAGAAAGTACAATTGTTTAACCGGCAAGGCCTTGCGTGGCTTAGGTTCCGGTAATTGACTGGTCAAATTCAGCTGCTTGGCCAGGCAACTCTCAGCAAGCGGGCAGATGTTGCAACGGGGTTTGCTACGCGAGCAAAGGGTCGCCCCTAAATCCATCATGGCCTGGGTGAAATCGCCGGTGCGCCGTTGCGGTGTGTATTGCGCGCTGATAGCCCAGAGTTGTGTGGCGACTCTAGTATCTCCAGTCCAGCCATGAACGGCATGAAAACGAGCCAACACCCGTTTGACGTTACCGTCCAAAATCGGCTGGCTCTGGCCGCAAGCGATACTGAGTATCGCTCCTGCAGTCGAGCGGCCGATGCCGGGTAGGGCGCTCAACTCTTCGACCGTTTGTGGAAACTGCCCTTGGTTGGCGGCGATCAGTTGGGCGGTCTTATGCAGATTCCGGGCGCGGGCGTAATAACCCAGCCCAGCCCAATGTCGCAAGACTTCGTCAAGTTCCGCATCGGCCAGACTCTGCACCGTCGGGAAGCGGGACATAAAACGCTGGAAATAGCCTATTACGCTGGCAACCTGAGTTTGCTGCAACATGATCTCCGACACCCATACCCGATAGGGATTGATATCCTGCTGCCACGGCAAATCCTTGCGGCCGTGGACGTCGAACCAGGCCAGGAGTTTTTGTTGGAATTGTTCGGGGGGCATCATCGTTCCCACGCTCCAGCGTGGGAATGCAGTCCAAGACGCTCCAGCGTCGAAATCACCATGCATCGATCTCGATCAATCCATCCGCCCCAGCGTAATTACTTGCGCTGGAATATCGCCAATGCTCCGGCAAACTCACATAACCACGCTTAACAGGATTGGCGTGAATGTAATCCAGCTTCTCCCGTATCATCGCATCGCTGAACACTAGTGCGGCATGAACACCTTCTTGCCAAAACTGATACTCACGATCATGCTTATGTGCAACTTTGGCAAAATGCAGGCTTTTTAATAGTCGTTCGGCCTTTTGCTGTTGTAGGTGATCGATGATTTGTCTGGCGCTATAGGCTTTAAAGCTGGCGACGCATTTATTTAGCTCGGGGGCTTGAGCAATGAAATGAAGATGATTTTCCAGAATCACATAGCCGAACAGCATCAATCCGGCATGCTCCCTTTGATATTGCCAACAATCCAGCACAATTTGCACGGTTTCAGGGCGGGTGAAAACCGCCAACCAATCCACGACAGTGCAAGTCATGAAGTGCGGCTTGTCGGGTTCGGTGATCAGATAACGGCTTCTGCCCATATTGACTGGTTAGGTTTTGGACGCTGGAGCGTCGGGGTCGCGTTCCCACGCTGGTGCGTGGGAACGATGAAGTATCTACGGTCCTTCTATTACTTGATTATACAATTCAATATGCTTATCTTTTTGTTTATGTATAGAAAAATTCCTAACCGCATATTCTCTTGCATTTAACGAAAACATTTCGAGGCTTTTTTTATCCATTTCCAAAAACTTCTTCATTGCAAATGCAATACCGCCAATATCTCCTGGCTCAACAATAATCCCATTAACTCCATCCTGTACGTTTTCTTTTAACCCAGAAAATGAACTAGATATTAAAGGCTTCCCCATGGCCATCATTTCTCGCGCAGCAAACGAAATGGTCTCAATAGAATCACTTAGAATAAAGCCAACATCAAACAGAGAAACGATAGGTTCTACTTTTTTATGGAAACCACAATAAAAGAAGTTATCTAGATTTCTTTCTTTAGCCATTCTCTCTAAAATCGAACCGGAGACCTCGTCCCCAATCACCAATATCTTAAAATCATTAAAGCCATCAGCTCTTAATTTCAAAGCAGCATCAATAATTGTATCTACTCTTTTATACGCGGACGTACCTGCACATGAACCAAAACAAAAACAGCTGTCATTAATACCATAAAGTTCTGATAGATAAGAATTTTTTGTCGTCGGCTTGAGGCGATCCAAGTCGACACCATTTTCTATAATAACTGAGTTTTTCGGTATCAATCCCTTTGTGGTAGATAACTCAAAAGCCGATTTACAAACGTAAACATTTGTATTTATACGCTCTCGATATAGCCATTTGTGATAAATATCATTTGATAAATTCCTGATTGCATGGTGTGTTCGAATCACCTTGTACGGAGGACACACTGGATGGCTCCATGTGACAATAAACAAATCAGGCCCACCATTCACATGCACAATATCAGGCTTAAATTCTGAAATTATTTTTCTAAATGTCTTTATACTCGTCAATATATCAGGTAATTCTTTCTGAATTTTTGCCGGAAAATCGCAAGCATATAGATGAGGATACTCAGATTCCATAAGATTTTGATAAATACGAGATCCGAGAGGCGCTGCAACACCTATAATATGGTCCGATATCTCTGATATTTCTGTAATATTTTGTATATAGGGGGTGTAAGCCGGAACCCCAGAAAATTTTGTCACCCTAATTCCAGTCCTTCCACTAGGGCATCCAAATCTATGAGTTTCCCGTCGTCTTGAAAGGTATAG
>JAQTYP010000262.1 GCA_028688235.1 Methylomonas sp. | reverse complement strand
GTCGCCATATGCCAACCGTCCGCCAGCAATGCCATGGAATGAAACTGCGTCCCCGCGACGATTTCCACCAGCATCGTGGTAAAGGTCAGCAACAACACCCATTTCGTTCTGCTCTCACCCTTGCGATTGATCCTGGCAAAATCGTGCTGATGTTGCCAATTGTTCAAGTGATGTTCATGCATAGACTCTGACCCTTTGGTCCCCGACAAAACCCAGTAATGCCGTGATTTTAACTCATGCAGAGCCGTTATCCGCCAGCAATCTGAAATCTCGCTGCAATCGAAGGCAAACAACCGTAAAATAACCGGCTTTCAACACATTAAGAGTCGGTATTTTGCAAAACTTCACTCCCGTTACCGCGTTGATTGGCGGCGCGCTGATCGGCCTAAGCGCTTTTTTGTTATTCTGGTTTAACGGCCGCATCGCCGGAATCAGCAGCATCATGAGCGGACTGTATACGACCCAGGGTTCTAATCGGCATTGGCGCATGGCCTTTTTGGCAGGTCTGATGCTCGGGGCATTTATTTGGCAGGGCTTTCATCCGGAAGCAGTGGCGGTGCGACAAAACTATCCGCTTCCTTTGATCCTGATCGGCGGCTTTCTGGTCGGATTCGGCACCCGTCTGGGCAGCGGCTGCACCAGCGGCCACGGCATTTGCGGCATTGCCCTATTCTCCCCGCGCTCCATCGCCGCGACTTTGACTTTCATGGCCTGCGGCTTGTTGACCGTCTATCTGATCCGCCACATTTTCCTGATTGCAGTATGATGAAATTGATATTGGCATTAATTGCCGGGACTGTTTTCGGTCTTGGCCTGGCGATCTCGCAAATGATCAATCCCGACAAGGTGCTGGGTTTCCTGGACGTAAGCGGCAACTGGGACCCCAGCCTGGCCCTGGTCATGACCGGCGCCCTGGCCGTAGCCACCCCCTGTTTCCGCTGGGTTCGCCGCCACGACAAACCGGTGCTGGACGACCGTTTCCATATCACCGTCAAAACCGCGCTCGACAAGCCCTTGCTGACCGGAGCCGCCTTATTCGGCATAGGTTGGGGCATGACTGGCTTTTGCCCGGGCCCGGCATTTGCCAGCATCGCCTTGGGCAACCAGGAAGCCGTCATCATGGTTATCTGCATATACCTAGGTTTCTGGGCCGCGGGCTTGCTCAATAAAGACAAATAAACCGTGGCAGAGCAAACCGTTTACAGCGTTTCGCAGCTCAACCGCGAAACCAAGCGCCTGTTGGCGATCCACTTCATGACGGTGCGCGTCGAAGGCGAAGTATCCAACTTCAGCTCGCCGTCTTCCGGGCATTGGTATTTCACATTGAAAGACGCCCAGGCCCAAGTGCGTTGCGCCATGTTTCGGGGTCAACAAAACCGATTGGGATTCAGGCCGTCCAACGGCGACTTGGTCGTGGTCGACGCCCAGGTCAGCCTGTACGAACCGCGCGGCGACTATCAATTGGTCGTCGAACGCATGGAACAAGCCGGCGACGGTGCGCTCCGACAAGCCTTCGAGCGCTTGAAGATCAAGCTGCTGAACGAAGGTCTGTTCGATGAGGGCCGCAAACAACCGATTCCCTTAATCCCGAATCGAATCGGCGTCATTACCTCGCCCAGCGGCGCGGCGATACACGACATCCTGACCGTGCTGAATCGGCGCTTCCCCGCCGTACCGGTCATCCTTTATCCGGTCGCGGTGCAAGGCGAAACCGCCAAATACGAGATAGGCGCGGCTCTGGAAACGGCCAATCAACGTCACGAAGTCGACGTTCTGATTCTGGCCCGCGGCGGTGGTTCACTGGAAGACTTGTGGGCATTCAACGAGGAAATCGTAGCCCGCGCCATAGCCGCCAGCCGGATACCGGTGATATCCGGCGTCGGCCATGAAGTCGACTTCACGATAGCCGACTTTGTCGCCGATCTGCGCGCCCCCACCCCGTCGGCGGCCGCCGAACACGCGGTGCCCAATCAGGCCGAATGGCTGAGCGGTTTTAGATTCATGCAGAATCAATTAGTCGACAAGTTGCGCCGCAAACTGTCCCAACAGCAACAACGCCTGGATTGGCTGGGCAAAGCCCTGCAAATACAACATCCCGGCGAAAAGCTGCAACGCAACGCTCAACGCCTGGACGAATGGGAACAGCGCTTGAACAAGGCCATGCGGCAAACGCTGAGACAAAACGCCCAGTATTTGGCCTTGACCCGGCAAAAGCTCATGCAGTTTCTACCGAGCGATAAAATCTTCAGGCAGCGACAACAACTAAATTATTTCGAACAACGACTGCAGCGGGCCATGCAACTTAAACTGACCACCTTAAGACAGCAGCAAGCCGGTGTCAGCCAAACCCTGCACGCGGTCAGCCCGTTGGCGACGCTCGATAGAGGCTACGCCATCGTCCAACGCCATAGCACCGGCGAAGTAATCAAATCCGCTGCGGATGTGAACGTTAACGACATCATAGAGACTCGACTGGCTAAAGGCCGCCTGCTGAGCCAGATCAAGGAAATCGTGCGTGAGTAAATTGTGCTGGCTTTTTTTGCTGTTACCGGCATTGGCTTGCGCCGACAGTCTGCCGCAAGCCCTGCCCGTTCCAGGCGGCATAGCCGCAATCCCGGTCGGAGATTCCAATACCCCCGCACCCAAGGTTTATTACGAAAATCGCCGCGTACTCGTCACCCGGCAAGATAGCCAATGGC
Organism: Methylomonas sp.; assembly: GCA_028688235.1. GTDB lineage: Bacteria > Pseudomonadota > Gammaproteobacteria > Methylococcales > Methylomonadaceae > Methylomonas. The sequence goes on along the minus strand of JAQTYP010000262.1, from coordinate 2,785 downwards.
TGGCACTGGTCGGCATTTCACTGGATGCAACCACGGGCAGTCATAATATCTCGGTCGAACGCCCGGAACATAGGGAGCAAATCCCGTTTGCGATTTCGGATAAAGCTTATCCGGAGCAAAGACTGGCGATCAAAAACAAACGCATGGTCGACGAAATGACGCCGGAGGATTTACAGCGCATAGCCACCGAAAAACTGGAAATGGCCCGCATCAAGGATATTTGGAGCGAGCGCGAAGCCGATACCGATTTTACCGCACCGGTCGACGGCCGCTTGAGCAGTTTATTCGGTCTGAAACGCTTTTTTAACGATCAGCCGCGGCAACCGCACAATGGCCTGGACATCGCCGCCAAGACCGGTACCGATATCTCGGCCCCCGCTTCCGGAACCGTCATTGGCGTCGGCAATTATTTTTTCAACGGTAACACTGTCTTTCTGGATCACGGCCAAGGCCTGATCAGCGCCTATCTGCACATGAGCGAAATCGCCGTTCGTCTCGGCGAACAAGTACGTCAAGGCCAACGCCTAGGCGCGGTCGGCGCCACGGGCCGCGTGACCGGCCCGCATTTACACTGGATCGTGTACTTGAACAAGGAAACCGTCGATCCGGCTTTGTTTATCAGCCAGGACATTCCTCGACTGGCCGCACGAAATAAATGAACAAACCTAGATGATCCCAAAAAAAATGAATATCCATTAAACGCACCGCCCTTTTTGAGTAGGCGGAGTTCACATATCTTCATCGAAAGGATGTGGCCTTGCGTTTGCCCATCAGCCTCTAACTCATTGCCTCCTGTCCCTGCGTCAAAGCTTGAGCAATTTTGACCATCAACATCTCCGGTGATGTGACCGACTTGCTAGCCCGTAATGGCGCAGGTTGCAGAGTACGCCCGAGCAATCTTTTTGCCAAAGCCATAAGCCTGGCGTTACTAAAAAAGTCCGTGGACAAACAGCCGTTTATGTATAGATCGATCCGCTCCCCGCTTGTCGGATCAGCAACATGCGAATCCAACAAGCCTTCGCGACGAAAGCCAAGATGCTGAGTATTTGCTTGACTGAGAGGATTATCGCCGTAGACATAACTGACCAATTTAGATAGCCCCAGCTTCGAAAAAGCAAATTCCATAACCAACAAGGTGGCTTCGAGTCCAATGCCAAAACCTAGTTTGTCGGGGAAGCCAATCAGAATTTCCGCGCGCGAATTGACGATATCCAAATCGACTAGCGCGGCAAGCCCTAGTGGTTGCCCTTGGCGTTCAACGACCCAGGTAATTTTCCTGGTTTCCAAGGGCGGACGTTTTGCTTCATTTAACTCCTGCTCTATGGCTTCCGGAGTGCCAGCTTGAAAACGATGATATTGACGTTGAAAATCCCTATTGCGTCGACAAGCCAGCAAAAATTCGCGGTGCCTTGCCGCCGTTCTGACCAAAGTAAGCCGATTTCCTTGACATGCTTGCTGCCAAAATGGCTCCAAAGGCAAAGTCAGCACCTTCAAATCGGCAATAATCTCGGCTTTATCTTCGGAAATTTGGCCGCAAACTTCGTTGAAAGCACGCAAAGCTAGATTATGTTCGCCACAGAACCAGGCCGCCTTGCCAAGTGCAATACCGCTCAATGGATCATGGGGCGCATGCATTCTCGCAATCGTGGCCGTATGTAAGGCCAAGGCCGGACGCTTCAATTGCAAGTAGAGTTCTGAAAGGGTATTTCGGTAGCGGCGGTTGACGGGATCAAGCTGGCATGCTGTTTCTAAACAATCCGCTGCATCGTTTAAGTTTTTCGAAGAAACGGGGCCAAAGGCCAATAATAAACCCTTGGCAAAGTAAGCCGCCGCATCCCAAGACTCGACTGGCAGCGCGTCGAGATAATCCCCGACGCCCCGCCAGTTTCTGGTTTGCAACAAAACCGACAGGTCACCCACTTGGCGTAAGTTTGATTAATTAACCGGTCTTCGAGCTGCTATAAGGCGTATAAACGACACCGCTGCCAACCAAATCTATATAGTGGCCAGTATTCATATCGGTTTCCGCCGCGAGAGCAAATAAACTCGCTGGGGTAAATTGACCTTGATCAAGCGCATTTGTGAAAATGCTTTGCTCGGCTGGATCCGGCGCTCGACCAACGACATTAGAGAACAAAATCTGAACCAAGCTGCCATTATCGATACCACCCGGCACATAATAGTCGAGTATGGATTGGGCAACATGTTCGATTCTGGCTTGTGGTTCGGAACTACCCGACTTGGAGGAGGTACTAGCATTGTCAGCCTCGTAAATCCAGTGACCGAGCGTTTCGGCATCCGGCATGCCTCCAAACCCCGCATAGCAAAGCGCCAATGCCGCACCGGCACTGTCTTCCCATTGCAAAACATCGAGGGCGACATGTGTTCCATCCGAAAAACTCATGCGTTCTATGTCGACCAGCGTATCGGAGCCGGATGTCCCACCCGTTTTGCCGCCAGATCCAGAGGAATATCCTACAGTCCAGGAATCTCCCGAATCCGACTTTCCCGCCTCGGAATGAGAAATAGAAACCGTACTGAAAGGCATATTGTAAGTAACGGTATCTATCGCCGACGTACCTGTCAGCGTACCGCCTACGCCGCCCACTAAAGTGCCCGTGCTTTTTCCGTCGGAACCTGATTTGCTGTCAGCCATAATATTCCCCTGTAAATTAAGTACTCATGCAAAATTAACCTGGTATTTTGATCTGTACCATAGTTTGGAAAATCTCCCAAAAGAAATTTCGGAGACTCTGAAAACTGTACCACACACGGCCAGGTTTGC
>JAQTYP010000261.1 GCA_028688235.1 Methylomonas sp. | reverse complement strand
AACATCGTCGAAGCCCATCATGGCCGCATTGAGGCGCGGGCCTCGGAATTGGGCGGGTTGGCCATTTTGATAGAATTTCCGCTACAGTATGTGCGATGAACGATGCACATCCAATATTGATCGTCGAAGACGAAGACAAGCTAGCGAAATTGGCGGCCGACTATCTCGGCAACGCCGGCTATTTAACGGCCATATTAAGCCATGGCGACGCCGTCGTGCCCTGGGTCGAACAACGTCATCCATCGCTGATTTTGCTGGATTTAATGTTGCCCGGCAAGGATGGCTTGACGCTGTGCCGGGAAATCAGGGCATTCAGCACGGTTCCCATCATCATGGTGACCGCGCGCATAGAAGAAATAGACCGCTTACTGGGTCTGGAATTGGGCGCCGACGACTATATTTGCAAACCTTACAGCCCGCGCGAGATGGTGGCCCGCGTCAAGGCCGTGTTGCGCCGTCTGCAGCCGCAGGCGCCTGAAGAGCCACAAACACGGGTACTGAATCTGGACGCCAACCGTTTCCGGGTTGCCGCCGCCGGCCGCGAAGTCGAACTGACATCGGTGGAGTTTCAGTTATTGCAAACCCTGTGTCGTTACCCCGGTCACATCTTCTCACGCTCCAAATTGATGGACCAGATCTACCAGGATCAACGTATCGTTTCGGATAGAACGATAGACAGTCATATCAAAAAACTCAGAAAAAAGTTGAGCGAACTATTGCCGAACCAGGAATTGATACATTCGGTCTATGGCGCCGGTTATCGCTATGAACATCCCCAAACCTACGACTAATCCTGAGTTGGCTGCCATTCGAACATTTTCGTGCATTTCGCAGACTATCCCGAATCGGCTTCCGACCGAGATTTGCACAATCTTTCCTCAATTGCTCCCCATTGTTTGCGATATTCAAGATTACATTAGATACCGAAAACGGCAAACAGCCGTTTGAGACTACCAAACCACAGGAGAAACGCCATGAACAAAAAAATCCTCACCATCGCATTAGCCTTAGCTCTTCCGTTGAGCGTCGCCGCCTATCCTGGCGGCAAACACGGAGATGATGCCGACGGCTACCATGCCCAAAGAATCGAACGCCTGACCAAGGAACTGGATTTGACTGCCGACCAACAAACTCAATTGGAGCAGATTTTCAAAGACCAAGCCGAAAAACGCGAAGCCTTGCGTCAGGAAACTCACCAGCGTATGCAAACGGTTTTGACACCCGAGCAAGTTACCAAATTCGAAGAAATGAAAAAGAACCGTCATGAAACATGGCAGAAACGCCATCACATAGGCAAAGGCCAACCAAGGGTCGACCAAATGCAAGAATAAATCGGCATCGAATCGTCGGCGCTGGAAACGGTAATCCGTTACACCAGCGTCCGGCGAAAACTGCGTTTTCTGCATCCCCTTGCACTTCATCACAACCGTTAACATGATTTACTTCTTATGCGGTAAGCTTCAGTTTACTTACCCACGGTATTTCACATAGAGCCAATACTATTCGTTTCACCGATTCCTGTCTCAGGTCAACAGGAATACCGGAATTGCCAAGCCGACCCAAAAGATCACTACTTTCAACACGCCTGAATTATTGGACCCTAGCTGATATTTGAGCCAGGAAAAAAAAGAAAGTCTTTCAGTCTTTTGAATCGTAACAGCCATGATCGTCCCCTTATCTGGTTATTTAAATAAGTCGGTAAACAAGTTGATTTCCGTATACCGAATTGGGTGCCGATTCTAATCAGGCGATATATCCAAAATTGTGAACTTGTCGTCGTATTACCGGACAGGCGCTTTCCGATTCGAATTTTGTGAACGACTTAACGGGCCAATAACGACCAGCAGCACAGAACAATCGCTCCGAAATGACTATTCGAAAATTTTCGTGTATTTCGTGGACAAAAGATTTTTCTAGTGTCATGGGATTTTGACTCGCCGATAAATCGGTAAGTTTGCAATACGATTGTCGATCTCCGCGAGCAAGCGTCGATAGTTCTCCCCATTCGAGCCGCCAAAGCGACGTTGAAAGTCCTGCTCGGGTATGAATTCTGGCAAATCGTCCACTTTCGGCATCAAATCATTTTCGGTTGCGGATACCAGGAATTCTTGCAGTGCTAAGGCCTGGGCGTCACCGACTGTCGCCAATTCGCCCAGCAATCTGCCGGCCCGGTCTGCGGCGATATCGTTGAACGAAAAACCACTACCGCCCCTGGCGTCTTCGATTTCCTTGTACAAGCCAACCGCATCGGCCAAAGGCGTCCCGGCATAGGCGGCCAACATCGCAGAAATCAGATAATGTTTGCAAAGGTCTTCCCTGCCTTTCAACGTGACAACACGCCGTTGCGGTTTGGGCCACGATGCCGCGGCCGGCATTAACTTGCTCAAGTCTTTTTGAGTGATGTAAAACGCTAACACCAATAGAATCGCACGGTTTTCGGCAAGCGCTTCGCCTTTTCGGCTGCGTTCAACCGCCAATTGGAACAAGGGGTTGAGCACGGCGTTCATATTCAGGCGCTTGTCGATGGTTAGCGTCAGTTCGGCCAAACGGCCCTGATAGATTTCCAGCCGCTTTTGTTCCGCGGCAGCCCATAACGCCCCGCTGAGTTTGCCGGGCAAGTCGTCACGCCATTGATAAAGCACAGTCATGTGCCGGCGTTGAAATTCGACTTGCTTGATCATCGAAACCAGAGAATGCCAATCGTCTACAGGCGATAGCTTAGTCGCGCCGGCTTCCAACATCAGACCAGCCAAGAAAACGGGTAACCTAAGGCTGCCGACCGATGCGCGTTGTATCACTGGCAATGTAACGGTCTGCCGCAGTTCCAGTCTGATATTCAAGAATTTCCCGAACGGATTTTCGGGTATTGTCAGCGACGCGGTGATAGACATCCGGCCATTGTCTATGGCCAATCCGGCCACACCGTCAGCCAACTGATTGGCCATGTAATTAATGGCCAAATTCAGATCCTTTTCCGGCAATCGCGCTTTAGTGGTAAGCCCTGATTTCAATCGTCTGGGGTCGTTTTGCTCGAAAATCCGCTTACCCTGGGCAATATGCTGCGGCGTCAGTTCGGCCCGATGATGCAGCAAGGGCACGCGATCTACCGCCAGTGCCAGCAATAAAACCAAGATCGACGGCGGCGTCAGGCATAGCAGCAGAAATACCTTAACCGTCAATTTCATCGAGAATCCGAACCTGTTTGGTATTCGCCAGCCCGTCGGCATTCACAACGGGCGGAAGAACTGCCGCACGCCCAAAAAGATGAGCGTAGCCATTAAGATAGCTGCTTGGCAATGACGGCGGGCAAAGCCTTGGGCGCCTTGATACGCAACTGCTTATTGACATTATATCGGCCGAAAACCACCTCGATATCGGGTATGCTTACGCCAAACTCCTTGGCCAGAAAGCGCACCATATGGTCGGTTGCCCTGCCTCCGACGGGTTCGGCGGTAACGCTGATTTTAAGTTGCTGCCCCTTGGGTTTGCCTATGGCATCCCGTTTTGCGCTAGGCGTACCGAGCACATTCAGCACCAGAATCTCGCCGTCCCAAGCACAGAAGGAATCCATGACCAAACCTTTGCCGGTCTCTTTGGCTTCATTTTTTGACTTCGCTTTCTTGATTTTTGCCATCTCGCCGTTCTCGAAGGATCATCGAAAAATCACTCTGTCGCCAAATCAACTGCATAAGCCTTTGGACTTTGGGATAGCCGACCAAGCCTAAATCCCGCCTCAACCACACTTGGACTCCCCGCAATTCAAACAAGTCATGCAACCATCCATCAACACCATGGCCTTGGTGCTGCACTTGTTACACAGCACGGCTTTTTCAGGAAAGGCACCGCCATTCGAACCGCCATGCAAGGCTTCGAATTCGCGGCGTTTTTCGTCCAATAACTGCTGGTGATGATCGCTGAGTTTTTCCGGTTTGATCATGCCGATGTGCTTCATGTGCGATTCGATCGCGTGGCCGATCTCGGCAACCAGAGACGGCATGAACACCCCGCCTTTTTTGAAGTAGCCGCCGTGCGGGTCGAACACCGCCTTCATCTCTTCGACCAGGAAGGTGGAATCGCCGCCTTTACGAAATACCGCCGAGATCAATCGAGTCAATGCCAGCACCCATTGGAAATGTTCCATGTTTTTGGAATTGATGAAGATTTCGTAGGGACGGCGTTCCTGATACGGGGTGCCCTCGTTCAAGATGATGTCGTTGATCGTGATGTATAAGGCATGCTCGGATTGCGGGGTCTTGATCTTGTAGGTAGAACCCAGCAACATTTCGGGACGCGCGACATTTTCGTGCATTTGCTCCAGCGAGGGCTTTTCCGCTTCCGCCGCGACGGTTTCGGCATTGTCCTTGGTCAGCACTTTGTAGCCGACGATTTTTTTACTGATTTTGTGTAATGTCATGTCTGTGTCTCGTATTCGGTGTAGGTTGGGTTAGGCGCTAGCCGTAACCCAACACGAAGGCTTCGAATGTTGGGTTACGCTTCGCTAACCCAACCTACGCAATTCGAAAATCAAAATTTGCCGTAATAACCTTCCTTCAACGCGTCGAACAGGTTGGCGGCGGTATGGACTTCGCCGTCGTATTCCACTTCCTCGTTGCCTTTAAACTCCATCACATGACCGTCCTCCAGCGTAAACTGATACGTCGTGTTTTCCAGGTCTTTTTCCTTGACCAACACGCCCTGGAACACTTCCGGATTGAAGCGGAAAGTGGTGCAGCCTTTCAGACCTTGGTCGTAGGCGTATTCGTAGATGGACTTGAAGTCTTCGTAGGGATAATCGGTCGGCACGTTGGCGGTCTTCGAGATCGACGAATCTATCCATTTTTGCGCAGCGGCCTGAATGTCGACATGTTGTTTGGGACTGATGTCGTCGGCAGCGATGAAATAATCCGGCAATTGTTGGTTAGAGTCTTCGCTATAGGGCATTGCATCCGGATTGACCAAATGACGGTAGGCCAGCAACTCGAAGGAGAATACGTCGATTTTTTCCTTGGATTTTTTGCCTTCACGAATGACGTTGCGCGAATAATGGTGAGCAAAGCTGGGCTCTATGCCGTTGCTGGCGTTGTTGGCCAGAGACAGTGAAATGGTACCGGTCGGCGCGATAGAGCTATGATGGCTGAAGCGGCAGCCGGCTTCGGCCAGCTCCGCGACCAATTGCGGTTCTTCCTTGGCCAGTTGCTGCATGTAGCGGCTGTATTTCGCGTGCAGCACCTTGCCCGGCACTTGGTCGCCCAGCTTGTAACCATCGGCCTTCATTTCAGGCCGTTTGTGCAACATTTCGCCGGTCACGGTGAACATCTGTTCCATGATGGGTGCTGGGCCCTTCTCCCGGGCCAGCTCCAGCCCGGCTTTCCAGCCCTCGACGGCCAGTTCCTTGGTGACCTGTTCGGTAAACGCTAGTGATTCTTCGTTGCCATATTTCATGCCCAGCATCGTGATCGTCGAACCCAGGCCTAGATAGCCCATG
>JAQTYP010000260.1 GCA_028688235.1 Methylomonas sp. | reverse complement strand
CGGCTTACCCGGCCGACGCATAGATATGTTGAGGTCAATTTATGCTAGATAAGGCGTTCCGTTACTTGCGATCATACGAAATGATGCTTCTGCCGCCGCTGAATTCCTGGGTAGCTTTGGCAATCGCTTTCGCCGCATTACTGATTTTCGTTTCGAACACTCACGCTCAGGAACGCGCACGCAGCCTGCCTGACGTGGTCAGCCAGTTCCAAAGCTTGAAACACCACGGCGAGTGGTTGGGTTTTAACACCGGGCTTTACAGCTTCGACGATTTTCACGAGCAAACCGATTCGATTTTCACCAATACCAGCAGCCACTGGCAAGGCATACAGCGGTTCGACGCCGCCAACGGCACGCCGTATTTGTTGGTGTCGCGCAGCAGCAACGCCAGTTCGTCGGCCGGACATTTGGCCGTGGTGCAAATGGCTTCGCGCGACAAGGACGGCGAGCGCCTGCGTTCCAATCGACTACTGAAAGGCGAAAAAACCGAAGACACCTCGCCGCCCAGTCAAGATAAGATCGTTACCTTATTGAGTTTCAGCGATTATCAACATATAGGCGGGACCCAAACGGTAGGCAACATCTTGGCGGTACCGGCGGAAGAGAAGGTCGACGAATCCGCCGACATCCCGGACGGACGCATCTATTTTTACGATTTGTCCACGCTGCCTTATCCGACCTTGCTGTCCTACCATCTGGACATCGAGGACCACAAGGCCGGCGTGGTAGGCATCACCGATTTGCCGGACGGCCGCTATTTGTTGGCGCTGAGTTGGGGCTACGGCGACAAGGTCGAGTTTTATAAATCCAACGGCAGCGACTGGCGCGATCCCAACTTCGCGTTCAGTTTGCACAGCGAGTGGAATTATTACGATTTGCAGGGAGACCAAGATTGGCCTTGGCAATTTGCATTTACCGCCGGCGGCAAGGATATCCCTTTGTCGTATTCGCATCAGACCTTGAATTTCATCAAGCAGGACGACGGCACGTTGTATTTATTGGGTACGCACAACACGGCACCCACGGCGCCCAGCGACTATTTGGGTAAAGACGTCGGCGTGTTGTATCAAGTAGGCGGCACCGGCGACGGCGAAACCGCGACATTGACCAGCGTGGTCGGCCAGCGTTTCTATTCGCGCTCGCCCGGTTCGATCGATCCGCCCTTGGGCTTTAAAATCATCAATTTCAGCGCCAGCGACGGCGCTTACATCAGTCCTAGCCAAGAGTTGTTGCTGTACGCGACCGAGCATTATGCGCAAGGCCCCGGCGGTTCGGTGCAGGTCGCCGAATTTCGCCATCGCGACGTCTACAGAGCCGGCAGCCCCAATTATTACCCGACCGCCAAAATCGGCGCCGCCGCCAGCGTGACGGTGGGCAACAGCGTGGCCTTGAGTGCGGCCGGCAGCAAGCCGCCGAAAGCCAAACCTTGGGTGGAACTTTATGCCGACGCCTCAGGCTGGCAAAACCAGACCGCCAGCGTGGAGCAAACCGCGGTAGCGACCTGGACCTTGTCGCCGTCGTCGGATAGAGACCGCAGTTTGGTGATCGATGCCGCCGACATCGGCAAAGACGATTACAACAACTTCGGCGATTTGGATCAGACCGACGGCATCATCACCCCCAAAGGCTTTCACGACACGGCCAGTTCGGTGCGGTTCTGGGCGCCGCCGGGCTGCGGGCCCAACTTGTACGAACAAGACAATTACGGCGGCAAGGTGTTGAATTTACGCGCGGAATCCGGGTATGCGGCGGACAGGATCGGGGTTGTTTCGGATCTAAAGAATCTGGCCATGCGCGATTCCAGCGGCAATACCACCGGCGCCAACGATAAAACCAGCTCGTTGACGTTGACCACCGCCGGCTGCGACCAGCCAATAACCAAATACACTTGGTCGCTGAGCAGCGGTTCGGTCGGCAGCATCGCCGATGCCGGCGGGGCGCAGACTAAGTTTGTCGCCGGCAACGTCCCCGGCAAGGCGACCGTCAATCTGACGGTTTGCACCGCGACCAATCTGTGCGATACCAGCTCGCAACACATTCAAGTGGTGCAAATAGGTCCTTTGCTGGAGAAAGTGTACGGCCCGGGCGAAGTGCGTAAAAACCACGAGTTGACGCTGGAGATTTCCTTCAGCAACCCCGACGCCGCCGCGCAGCACAGTTTAAAAATCCTGTGGGGCGACGGCACTGGATTGAACGAAAACATACAGGTCTCCGAGCGTTTCGTCAGCCGTAGCCACAGCTACGCCGAGGCTGGCAATTACCATGTGGCTATCAGCATCAGCGATCAGGAACGCCATGGCACCAGTCAAAATCACCTGGTGACGGTGACAGACCCGGCACCTCGCATTCAGGCTTTCTCTCTGACCGAACAAATCCAGGAAGGCGACAGCGCGCGACTGACGGTTGGCTTTGCGCTCAGCCAACCGGCGGAAGCGTCCATAGACTGGGGCGACGGCAGCGTGCCGCAAGACCCGCGCATCGGTCAATTGCCCAACGATCAAGTCGTCGCCGATCACGCCTACCGGAATAACGGCGCGTACACGGTAACGATAAGCTTCGACGATGGGGTGGACGTGGTCAGTCAAAGCGGAATTGTAAAAGTCGGCAACGTGGCGCCTACGATTACCAATGTCGGCATCAACGCCCAAGGTATATACCTGCGCTTTACCGACCCAGGCCTAGGCGACCAACATACGGCTAGCGTCGATTGGGACGACCAAACCGCGCCCAGCACGCAGGCGTTACCGGTGGGCAGCCGCGAGTTTGCGGTCTATCATGCCTACCAGCCGGCCCCGCAAGGCTTCGGCAAACCGGCCTACCAGGTGGTGGTGACTTTATCGGACGGCGTGGACAACGGCAGTAAAACGGTGACTATCAACGTGCCGAAAGGTGATCTGGACAGTGACCGCGACGTGGACCGCAACGACTTGAATTTGCTGCTCGGCGAACGCAACAAATTGGTGACAGCCAGTGCCTGCGGCAGCCGTTGCGACCTAGATGGCGACGGCAAAATCACCGTCAACGACGGCCGCCGATTGAGCTTGCTGTGTACTCGCAGCCAATGCGCGATGCAGTAGGCCTTGGGCGGCGGTTGTCATGGCTTCACGCCCGGCGATTGCAGGGCGCAATCGATTACTGAAATCCAACGAAAAATCTTTACACCCTTTTTAGGAGGCATTCATGCAACGTTTGTTAATCGGTGCGCTGTTTTATGCACTTTGTCCACCCGCCCAAGCCTTACCGCTGCTGGAACTCAGCCCGCCGCGGCAAAGCGTGACCTTGGGCTCGACAGCCCGCGTAGAGCTACGCATCAGCGGTCTGGACGAGGCCACGGCCTTGTCGGCCTTCGATGTGCAAATCGTATTCGACCCGGCGGTGTTAGCTTACGTCGATAGCGCATTCAGCGACCAACTGGACCTATTCGGTTCGGGCGACGTGCGTGCCGTTGAAAGCGCTGACGGTGTACTGAATGTGTGGGAAATTTCTCTGGACAGTTCAGCCGACTTGTTGAGCTACCAAGCCGACGCGTTTACCTTGGCTACCCTGAGCTTTCAGGCGGTAGGAGAAGGTTTCAGCGCGTTGACCTTATCGCTGAACGCCTTGGCCGACGCCGATGGCAATGGCTTGCCGGCGCAACTCGGCGAAGCGGATGTTACGGTAAGCGCCGTGCCGTTGCCGGCGCTCGGTTACAGCCTGGCCTTGGCACTGGCAGGATTGCCTATGCTGCGACAATATCCGCCGCGAAGGCGTAACCAACGCCATGAACGGTTTCCAGCGGCAAGCGCGCCTGGATTTGTTGGCTAACTTTGTTGCGCAGGCGTCTGACCAGAATTTCCATACGGCGAGGGTCGTAGCTATCCGGCTCATACCCCAGCACGCGGATCAGTTCATCGCGATTCACGGCTTGACCGGGCGACGCGGCAAGCGCTCGAAGCAACTTCGTTTCGGAGCGCGTCAGTTTGACGATGTCGCCATTCGCCGAAGTCAGCTGCCAATGAACGGAATCGAGCTTCCAGCCGGGAGCGCCGGAAGGCATGCCGCAGCCGAGGCGGTTCGCCACGTTGTCCACGATGAGGCGCAATTCCTCGAACTCCACCGGCTTCACCAGATAAGCATCGGCCCCGGCCGCCAAGCCGCGAATGCGATCAGGCAAATTGCCGCGTGCGGAGGCGACGATCAGCCCCTTGCCGCGGATCGCTTCGGCCTGCCTGATCCACGAAATCCCATCCCTGTCCGGTAGCCCGACATCCAGGATAACGATATCGACGGAGTGCGCTTTCAGCCAGACATCCGCCGCCAAGACGCTGCCGACGCCTGCGGCTTGAAAGCCTTCCAGTTCCAGGAAGGACACTATGGCCTCGCACAAGTCCGGTTCGTCCTCGACGACCAGGATACTGATTTTGCCTTCCGGCTTTTCATTCATGATTTTCTCCGGTATTGCCGGGCAGCCAGAGCCAGAAACCTGTTCCCACGCCCAGTTCGCTTTCCAATTCGATCCGCCCCCGGTGCAGCGCCACGATTTTCTTGACGAAGGCGAGCCCGAGTCCCAGACCCGCGACCCTGCCCTCGGGGACGGAGCGGAAATAGTCCGCAAATATCGCATCCCTATGTTCCGGCGCGATGCCGGGGCCGCGATCGATGATGGCAATGCCCACCATGCCGTCACGTTCCAGTGCCTCTATGCCTATCGTGGTGCCGGCTGGCGCATACTTAGCGGCGTTATCGACCAGATTGTGGATCGCGATCCTGAGCATGGCCTCGTCGGCGTAGATGTTCGGCAGGCCATCGGCAATGTGCAGTTCGATGGGAGTATTGACATAGCAATCGCGGCAATCGTCGACGACCTCCTCCAACCAGGCGCCGAACGGGATGGCGATGGGAGTCGGTTCCTGGACCTGCCGCCGCAGACGGTCGCTTTGCAGCCATTCCTCGAACAACACACCCAGCCGGCCGGCCGCAGAAGCAATCGCCCCCAGGCGCCGCTCGATGTGATTCAGGCCGTGCTGCCGCTCCTTCTCGATCAGCGCCAATTGACTCTTGATGATCGCCAGAGGATTGCGGAATTCGTGGGAAATCAGTGCGCCGAAACGGACGTAGCGATCCAGTAGACTGCGTTCGTTTTGCAAGGACCGATTCAATTCCGCCGTGCGCTCGGCCACGGTTTTTTCCAGCTTAGCCTCGGATTCGCGCAGCGTTTCCACCAGCGATTGCCTCGCGCACAGCGCCTCGGTCTGCGCGGATTCCCGCGCGTTGCGCTCCAAGCGGATACGCTCGGCCAGCGCGAACGACAGCAGCAGCATCTCGGCCGACGAACTCAATTGCACCGAGTAAGCGGTCAGGATATTGGTCGGCAACAGCCCGAAATTATACATGCCGGAGACGACGGCGCCCAGAGCCAGCACGCCCCAGGCCAGCAGAAACAGGCGTGCGCTACGATTGCCGGCGCGCCACGACAAAAAAGCGGCCGCGATCATCAGCCCGCCCGTCACGATGGCGCCCATCGACATTCC
>JAQTYP010000006.1 GCA_028688235.1 Methylomonas sp. | reverse complement strand
TCGAAGGCGCGAACGATGGCGCCCATGCTCTTAGCCGCACCGATCGCGGCGAGCCCTGCGACTCCTGCACCGATAATCAGGACTTTCGCGGGAGGCACCTTGCCGGCAGCGGTGATCTGACCGGTGAAGAAGCGGCCAAAATGTTGGGCGGCTTCGATGACGGCGCGGTAACCTGCGATATTGGCCATAGAGCTCAATGCATCCATTTTTTGCGCACGCGACATCCTTGGTACGCAGTCCATTGCCAACACGGTGGCTTTTTTGGCGGCCAGTTGTTTCATCATCTCTTCGTTTTGCGCCGGCCAGATGAAGCTGATCAGGTGTTGGCCTTCCTTCAGCATGGCCAGTTCATCGATGGCCAATTCGGGATGGCATTCCGGTGCCCTGACTTTCATGATGATATCCGACTCCTGCCAGACCGCTTTGGCGTCGGGAAGCACCGTGACGCCGAATTCCCGATAGAAATCGTCGCTGAAGTTGGCGGCCAGACCGGCGCCGCTTTCGATACAAACTTCGAAACCGAGTTTGATGATTTTTTCTGCCGCCTCAGGGGTCGTGGCGACGCGTTTTTCGCCCTCGTGTATCTCTTTTGGAACGCCAATTCTCATATTTGCTCCTTGGGTTGATAAGGAATGGGTGAAACACTTAAGTCCCCATCCCGACGAAGATATCGTGATCGAGGATAGGGGATGGTTCGGGTTTTATCAATTGTTTTCTAAGACTGGAGAAGATTGCGTCTATGAAGTCCCTTGCTAAGGGTTTTTGCCGATACGGGGCTCATTTCGCTCGGAAAACAAGGATAGACGGTTCTGTCGCAAAAGGACTGCAATCAAACCTCTACAAATTTCCGGATATTTGCTATGTCTAAAGTTCGCAATCAGTTTAGACTAGAATGAGTACCGGGTTGAATAAGGTTTCATGAGGACGGCCCATCGTCCGAGCTCATGAAAAACACGTTCCGGGCGATTGCCGCCGCGCCCGGCCATTTTTCTCTCGTTAATAGAACGACAATTAGCATGAAGATATTGATCGCCGACGATAGCCGCTTGATAAGACAACTCGTTACAGAATGCTTGAAAGATTTCGGTCACGACTTGGCCTATGCCGAGGACGGCGGTCAGTGTTTGGAATACATTGCCAATAATGACGTCGACCTGGTATTGATGGATATCGAGATGCCCGAATTGAACGGTATCGACGCGACCAAGGCGATAAGGGAGTTGAAAAAAGAAGACTGGTTCCCCATAGTTTTTCTGACGACCCGGGATGAAGATAAGACCTTTGCCAGCGGCATTTTGGCCGGAGGGGATGCCTATCTGCTAAAACCCATCAACCCGCTACGGCTTCAGCATACGATCATCGCCCTTGAGCGCATTTATGTGATGAGGCGGAAGTTGCAGCGGGCTCAACAAGAAATGCAAAAGCTCAATCAGGAACTGGAGCGGTTGTCTTATTTCGATCAATTGACCGGCCTTGCCAATCGGCGGAATTTCGACCAAACCCTGGAGAGGCAATTCGCTTTGGCCAGACGGAACAAGTCGCCGTTGTCGTTGATCATCTGCGACGTGGATTTTTTTAAAATATACAACGATAGCTATGGCCATCAACGGGGAGACGACTGTCTCGGCAAAGTCGGCAAAGCGCTCGGCTCGCAAGTCCGGAGGGGCTGCGATCTTGCCTGCCGCTACGGCGGCGAGGAATTCACCGTGATCCTGCCGGAAACCAACTTAATGGGAGCGCGAGTGATAGCCGAGAACGTACGGCAGGCCGTTTACGAACAAGCCATTCCTCATTGCGGTTCCAAGGTGGCCGATAGAGTCAGTTTGAGTTTGGGGGTTGCGACCTATACCGGTCAGTATTTGCAAGGGTCCGAACTGCTCAAGGCAGCCGACGAGGCTTTATACCGGGCCAAGGAAAATGGCCGTAACCGTATGGAAGTGGCCGCATGACTTATCGAGCCAAAGATTTTATCGAAGCCGAACAGGGTTTGCTCTTTGCTGTCGTAGCCGACGGCCGCGAGCAGGGCAGGGTACGGTGTTTTTTACGTTACGCTCATTTGGGCGGGCAATGGCAGAAATTGTCCACGGATAATGCCAATGCCTATTTGCACCGGCTATATCCCCATTTTTTATATTATTCGCCGGCATTGGATAGCCATCTGCATGCGGTCGAAGAAGATCGTGTCGTCCGGCATTTTCAGCCTCGGGCGGTTTTGCGGGAGTTGCTGCAACAAGACACCCTCGATCCCGTGATCAGGGATTTGCAGGCCTTATGCGAATTGTTGTGCGCCTATGGTGTGGATATCGAGCATTTCGGCGTGACCGGATCGATTTTGATCGGCATGCAAAACCATAATTCGGATATCGATCTGGTTTGTTACGACCGGGCAGCTTTTCATCAGGCCCGAAACATCATCCAGGCCCTGATCGCGAAGGACCAATGCCAGGCATTGAACGACGCGGATTGGTTGAGCGCCTATCGGCGCAGGGCCTGCGATTTTGCGCTGGATGATTATATCTGGCACGAGGAGCGCAAATACAATAAGGCGATATTCAATCGACGCAAGTTCGACTTGTCTTTATTGGCTCCGGCACAGGCTCAAAATGAGGCTAGCTTCCGGAAGGAAGGCTACGTGCGGCTGCAGGTCGAAGTCGTCGATGACTACTACGGTTTCGATTATCCGGCCGAATTTGCGGTGCATCATCCTCAGATCGATAGCGTGGTTTGTTTTACCGCGACCTATACCGGGCAAGCCAAGGCAGGCGAACGCGTGGAGGTGGCCGGGCAATTGGAAATCGACGATAGCGGGCGGCGGCGTATCGTGGTCGGTTCCAGTCGCGAAGCGATCGGGGAATATATCCGAGTCTTGCGTTGAAAGCCGCGTTGGATTTAGCTGCCGTCATTTTCGATCTGGATGGCTTGGTTCTGGATAGTGAATCGACTTATTTCCGAGCTTGGCGATTCGCCGCCCAGCAAATGGGGTTTTGCTTGAGCCAGGGTTTCTGCGAATCGCTTTCCGGTTTGCCCGGCCCTTCCATCGCTCAACGTCTGACGGAATATTGCGGAAAAGATTTCGACATCGACTTTTTTTTCGACGCAAGTACGCAAATTTGGCGTGAACAGGTTAAGTGTAGCGGGTTGCCGATCAAGCCCGGATTTCATTCCTTGCTGGAATGCCTCCGGGAGGCCGGCTTGCGATTTGCGTTGGCCACCAATAGCCGGCGGATCGATGCCGAGCACTGTCTGGCCTGCTCCGGATTGGAGGCGGTGTTTTCTATCATGATCTGTCGGGACGACGTCGTTCACCCCAAGCCCGCGGCCGATATCTATATCAAGGCCGCCGACGTTTTGGCCGTGCAATGCAGCCGCTGTCTGGTGCTGGAAGATTCGCCGGTCGGCGTTGCGGCGGCAGTCGCCGCCGGCTGTCCCTGTATCTTCGTTCCCTCTTTGCTGCCCGCCGATGCCAAGGCCGTGCGAGAGGCCGGATACGTCATGCAGGATCTGGCCCAAGTGGCGGATTTTATCTCGGCGGGTAGCCCTCATCCGTTATAATGCCGACTGGTCATTATTACGGAATCGAGGTTGTGAAACCGCATTACGAAAAAGTCACTGTCATCGCGCCCGCCCGATTACACATGGGTTTCATCGATTTGAGCGGGGCGCTGGGGCGGCATTTCGGCAGCATTGGTTTGGGGCTGAACGACATCAATACCCAATTGACCCTTAGGGCCAGCGATACATTAAGCGCAAAGGGACCCGGTGCTGAAAGGGCGCTGAAATCGGCCCGGCATTTGTGTAGCGTTTTACAACTTTCGGAACCAGTCGATATTTCGATTGCGTGTGCTATCCCTGAGCATGTCGGCTTGGGTTCGGGGACTCAAATGTCTCTGGCGCTCGGCATGGCGCTCAGCGCCTTATACGGACTCGATTTGTCGGTGCGCGACATCGCAAGGCTCACCGAAAGAGGGGCGCGTTCCGGCATAGGCATAGGGGTATTCGAGCAGGGTGGCTTGGTGGTAGACGGCGGTCGCGGGCTCGAGACGGAGACGCCACCGTTGTTGTCGCGCATGCCTGTTCCCGAGAACTGGCGTTTTATTCTGGCTTTCGATAGCCGCGGGCAGGGCTTGCACGGCGAGCAGGAAGTCAGTGCCTTTAAACGATTACCGCCTTTTCCGCGGTCGGAAGCCGAACGCCTGTGTTATTTATTGTTGATGCAAGCCTTGCCGGCCTTGGCCGAGCATAACTTGGTCCAGTTCGGTGAGGTGATTACCGAGTTGCAGGAATCGGTCGGTAGGCATTTCGCACCGGTGCAGGGCGGGGTATTTACCAGTTCGGAAGTGGCGGCGGCCATGGGCTGGTTGCGGCATCAGGGCGCGGTGGCGATAGGTCAAACCTCCTGGGGGCCGACCGGTTTTTGTGCGATCGATGGCCCGGCTAGGGCTAACGAGCTTCTGAGCGAGTTGCAACGTCGGTTTGGTGCCGATCACTTGAGTTTCATGGTGGCCAGTGCCCGTAATCTGGGTGCCGATGTGATACGGCAGTGATTTCCGATTGAATCATACCCTGTCATAGAAGAAGAGTCGGTTGGAGTCACTTCTTAATCGACTATATGCTCCACGCTGTCGCCCAGACCTAGATTATCGGTCCAGCTCACGTTGAGGCGGTCGCCGCTTTGTACGTTTTTCAAACGAAATGTGAAAAAAGGGTTTTTCGAAACGCTGCCGCCCAATTCGGCTCGAATGACGATGTCACCATTCAGATCGATGACCAGTTCCTGAATGAAATGGGCAGGTATCAGTTGCCCGCTGGCGGCGTCCCGGTTTCTGCCGTTTTCCATGGCATGGTTGATCAATAGCTTGATTTCCGTGTAGTGTTCCAAGCGTTGGCTTTTGATTTTGCTGATCGTTGCCATCATCCCGCTCCGCAACCGCCCACCATCACGTTGACCCAGCTTTGCGCGCGCAGCAGGCGTTGGCCTTGCTGGGCCAGGACAATGACATGGCAGCTTTCCGCCATTTTGATGCGTGCCGTCAGATAACAGATGGCAGACCGATTCAGTTCGAACTCCGCGGCCAGCGGTGTCGGATTTTTTTCCACCCAAATATAAATCTTCCGAATATCATCCAGATCGCTGCTGATCGTGATCGGCACGACGGCGCCGTTTTCGGCGCTATCGGGGATGCTTAACAATAGCTCGTCGCTGTCGATGATGGTTTGGTTGGCAAACAATTGTTGAAACTGCAGCGAAAATTCGCCGTTTCCAAAGTGGTCGGCCGGCCAGGTTGCAGCGGCTTGTTTGGCATGGAGCAAGCCGGAAATGGCTGCAATCGAGGTCGAAAGTAGGCGACGAATGAAAATACGGCGATGCATGAAATGAAAACCTTGTATTTTTTGATGTAGATCAAAAGACGCTTATTTTATTTTGATATCGTGAGCACCGTTGATTATTCAACGCCATTTTTTTTCAACATCAACAGGAAGGTACACAATGAGTGAAGTACAAACAAAAGACAACTTTATTCTTTATGTTGTTATGGCTGGCGCGGTAGCTGCAGGCGCTGTTTATATGGTGAAAAATTCCGAACACGACAAATACGCATCCGCCGAGAAAGCGATTGCAGAAGACTCCTCCAACTCAGCTTACCGCAACGACGTACTTCACAGCGGTGGCGCTAAAAAATAATACGTTTTAAGCGCGCCGAATAGAACCATCACCGCTATTGGGTGCGCATATCGACGAAGGTATTCGTCGACCTGATTCGTATAAAGCACATGATCTTCCCTCGCCCGGGCCGGCGAGGGAAACATCTCAAACACTGCTCGGTTTCGTTAATAACGTGGTTGCTTGCAGCAGGGCTATCGCCTTATCCATGCCGACTTCGAGGTTCTTCTCTATTTCCGCCATCGTGATTTCGCCGGCGACGATTCCTGCCGCCCAGTTTGCCACCACGGACAGGTTGGCGTAAGGCAAATCCAGCTCCCTGGCCAATGCCGCTTCCGGCATGCCGGTCATGCCGACCAAATCACAGCCATCGCGCGCCATGCGTTTTATTTCGGCCACCGTTTCCAGACGAGGGCCTTGCGTGCAGCCATAGGTGCCTCGAGCGGCGATTTCAATTCCGGCATCGCGAGCCGCCTGGAGGATGCGTTGGCGTAATGACGGCGTATAGGGTTCGGTGAAGTCGATGTGGGTGACATGCTGCAAGTCCTCTGCGAAAAACGTATGCTCGCGGCCATAACTGTAATCGATGATTTGGTCGGGAATGGCGACATGGCCCGGTGCCATGGTCTTGCTTATGCCACCGACCGCGGCGACCGCGATGATCTCGGTTGCGCCCAGTTGTTTCAGGCCCCAGATATTGGCTCGGTAGTTGATTTGGTGCGGCGGAATTCTGTGCGGGGTGCCGTGCCGGGCCAAAAAGATCAATTTCTTGCCGTTCAATTCGCCGAAAACATAGTCTGCCGACGGTGAGCCGAAAGGGGTATCCAGGGTTTGCTGGCCGGTAATGTGTAAATCGTCGATTCGAGTAAGTCCCGTGCCGCCGATGATTGCGAGTGTCATAGTATTTCCTTGCAAGCGTAGATGCCTGCCGCATTTCTCAAATAGCCTTTGTAGTCCATGCCATAGCCGAATAGGTAGTGATTGGCTACCCGCAGGCCGATGAAATCGGCGCTGATGGGCTTTTCGCAGCCCAAGTCCTTGTCCAGCAGGGCGGCGGCATATACCGAGCGGGCACCTTGTTCACGGCACCAATCGACGATGGCGGCCAGCGTGTGGCCTTCGTCCAGGATGTCGTCCACGATCAGCACATGGCGGCCGGCCAATGGCGTGGTGGGGGTGAACAGCCAGTGAATGTCGTTGCCGGCCGTGGCGTTACGGTAGCGGCTGGCGTGTATGCTGTCCAATGTCAACGGAAAATCCAATTTGGGCAGCAGTTTGCCGGTGGCGATGATGCCGCCGTTGATGACGCACAATACCAATGGGTTTTTGTCGGACAGTTTTTCGGTGATGGCCGCTGCCATGTTATCCAGGGCGGCTTCCACTTCCGATTGCTCGTGCAATAAGATTGCATCGCGTTTTACTTGGTTTATTTCGTCAAGCATAAGCTTCCATTAACTGATGAAGTTGAGCGGAGATGTTTTGCCACTTTTCCGTTTTGAACAAGGTGTGACGGTCGAATTGGTGCCGGCCAAGCATGGCCCGTAAGCGTCTGTCCCTGTCGCTGTTTTGCGTGACGGGCAGTTTGTCCAGGACTTTTTCCGCGGCGGACGGGTTGTTACAGACCAGCAGCATATCGCAGCCGGCCTGTTGGGCCAGACGAGCCCGGTCCAGGAAGTCGCCGACACCGGCCGCACCTTCCATGCTGAGGTCGTCGCTGAAGATGGCGCCGTCGAAACCTAATTCGGTCCGTAGTATCTGTTGTAGCCATATTTTCGAAAAACCGGCCGGTAGTGTGTCGACCTCGGGATAAACCACATGGGCCGGCATGATGGCTTCCAGCCCTTGCGCTATCAGGCGCTGGAACGGTAACAAATCCTTGCTGTGGATTTCGGCTAACGGCCTGGTATCGACCGGCAATGTCAGATGCGAATCCAGCGCAACGGCGCCGTGGCCCGGAAAGTGTTTGCCGGTGGCCGCCATGCCGGCAGAGCGCATGCCTCGACGGAACGCGGCCGTCAGTTCTGCCGCTTGATCTGCATCCTTGGAGAAGGAACGGTTGCCTATGATTTCGCTGACGCCGCAATCGACATCCAGCACCGGAGCAAAGCTGAAATCGACATCGACAGCCAATATTTCCGCTGCCATCAACCAGCCCGCGGCTTCCGCCAGCTCAGGCTGCAGGGCATAGGCGGCGGCTGGAGGCAGACGGGTAAAGCCGTTTTGAAAGCGCTGTACCCTGCCGCCTTCCTGATCGACTGCGATCAGAATATCGCCTTTACGCGTGTCGCGTATGGCCTTGGTCAAGGCCTGCGCTTGTTCCGGATTGTCGTAATTCCTGGCGAATAAAATCAATGCGCCGGTATTGGGGTGGCTGATCTTTTCTCTGTCCAAAGGGGACAGTTCCGGGCCTTCCAGATCTATCATGACCGGGCCGATGGGGAGTGCTCTCATGGTGTTTGTCGAAAAAAATGGAATATACTGCCGTCTGATTATCGATCACATTATATCGAGGAACCTTCATGCAAAAACTGATTTTATTGGTGCTGATGTCGTTGTTACCGGTCTTGGGGCTTGCCAAGTCGGAAGAAGCTCCCCAGGGCCCGGTCATCGAATATCTGGAGATGGCGCCGAAATTTACCGTCAACCTGGCCGAACCCCGGAAATATTTGATGGTCAATATTCAGCTGCTGGTGGAAGGTGCCGAGGCCGTCGAAAACGTCAAAAAACACATGCCGATGCTGCGCCACGAAATCATCATGATGCTTAGCGGCATGCATGTCGCGGACATGCAAACCATGGAGCAACGAGAAGCTTTACGGATCAAGACCAAGGAGATGCTGACCCAATCGCTGGAAAAAATCCATAAAAGCGAGGGGTTTACCGACGTCTTTTTCTCCGAGTTTTTAGTCAACTGAACCTGAAATCTGCGGCTATTTAAAATTGTCGTGATTTTCGTGGACGAAATGATGTTCGCTGGATAATCGTTCGCGTAGTCGCGCGATATGAACCTGCGCCTCCTGCTCGGTATAAGGCGTGGCGGGAAACTTGCCCCAGATCGGCGCCGGCCAGGTTTTGTCGGTCTGATAGCGGGCGATATGATGGACGTGCAGTTGCGGCACCAGATTGCCGATCGCGGCGATATTGAGTTTGTCGGGTTGGTAGAGCTGCATCAGCGTTTCCGCCAGTAGACAGGATTCCGTCATCAACTGTTGGCGTTCACCTTGTTCCAGCTGGTATATTTCCGCGATGCCACAACGCCGTGGCACCAGAATGAACCAGGGATATTGGCTGTCGTTCATCATTAAAATTTGCGACAACGCAAAATGCCCGACATTCAGGCAGTCCTGTTGCAAGCGCGGGTGTAATTCGAACTTGTTCATGGGGCAGGGAGGCTAAAAAAACGCTTAAATTGTACCCAATAACTGTCGTTTTAGGTCGCGTTTCAGCAAGTGCTTGAGTCGCAGGGCTAAATGGCGATAATAGATCAACAATAATAACAACCCAAGGTGGCAATATGTCGGCTCATGGCGTCGCTCTTCCTTACCGGTCCGAGCCTCTCGAACTGTCGGTCTCGTTTCGCTTCTTGTTGAGTTTATATGCGATCGTGCCGGCATGTATCTTGATGCTGTGGGCGGACAAGCTGGGTTTCGATCATGCCTTCAGAGACATGTTGCCTAGCAGTCCCAGTCATTTTTTGTTATTCAATATTTTGTTCGGTACGCCGCATATCATAGCCAGCAACCTGCTGCTCTTCGGCCATGCCGATTATGTCGGTGCGTTCAGGCGCAAACTGATAGGCATGACGCTGTTCATCATCGTGGTCTTCGGCATAGGCAGTTTATTCATACCCTATCGGGTGTTGTATGTCATCAGCGCCGTTTGGACGGTATACCATGTATTGAAGCAACAACACGGCATTGCCAAGGCCGTGTGTCGCTTGCCGAATCGGGCGTTTTTCGCGCAGTTGTGGTTGAGCGTTGGTGCCGGCATTTTCATTTACCTGGGGATTTTTCTTAAAAACAGCCTGGAGCCGGAACAGGCCCACTGGGTGTTGCAGATAGCCGGAGTGTTGACGGCGGGTTTGTTGATCAATACGCTGCTTTGTCAGAAATACGTGCCCAGCCGTTTCGGTTTGTATTTTTTATGGGCCAATACCTTATTGGTGATTGCGAGTTGGTATGTCTACCGCGAGCAATATTATTTTCTGGCGATTTTGATGCCGCGTCTGGTGCACGACATCACGGCCTACAGTTTTTATGTCTGCCACGACGTCAATCGCCATGGCAAAACGCCGCAGACCGGTTTATTCCGTCTGGCCGTGCGTTGCCGCGTGCCGGTGGCGATCGTGTTGCCGGTATTATCCTTCGTGCTGACGTATCTTTTTCAGGTTTACGGAGACGAGTGGGTAAACTGGATATTACTCAACTTGTTTTCGACGCAAATCTACAAAGCGGTGACGCTAGGGCTGATCGGCTACCTGGCCCTGATGCATTACTACACCGAAGCCTTTATTTGGGCCGCGGGGTCGCCGCTCAGACGCTATATAGGTTTTAGCGGGATTTGAGCCGGCGTGGCGCCATTCTCGATAGTGCCATCAATCCGCCAAGGTATAACCGACTTTGATGGTGACTTGCCAATGGGCGACTTTGCCGTTTTCGATATGGCCTCGAGTTTCCACGACTTCGAACCAGCGCATGTTTTTAACGGTTAAGCCCGCTTTGCTGACGGCATTTTCTATGGCTTGCTGCATGCCCTCGCTTGATGAGCCGGTCAGTTCGATTTTTTGATAGACATGATCTGACATAAAAACTCCCGGATTGTTATTGAAACAAGGCTTGATACGCAGCTGCCGCCGTTTGCGGTTCGTGGTCGAAGAGGCCGCCTATCACCGCCAATAAGTCTGCACCCGCTTCCAGCAACTGTCTAGCATTTTCCGGCAGGATGCCGCCGATCGCTACGATGGGTATTTCGAGCTGACGTTTGGCTATTTTCAAGGTCTCTATATCGGCAGGTGCCGCAAGCGGTTTGGAGCCGGAAGGAAAGAAGCGGCCGAAGGCAACGTAATTCGCACCGTTTTCGGCGGCTTGGCACGCTTTTGCTACATCGTTATAGCAGGATACGCCGATGATGGCGGCAGGCCCCAGTCGTTTTCTGGCGGCGTAAATGTCGCCGTCGTCCTTGCCCAAATGAACGCCATCGGCGCCAACGGCCAAAGCCAGCTCGACGCTGTCGTTGATCAGCAGAGGCGCTCCATAGGCATGGCATAGTGTCAGCAATCGCCGGGCTAAGGCCATGGCATCGATAGCTTGTTTGTCGCGATATTGCACGACCACGGCGCCGCCTTTCAAGGCCGACTCGACTTCCGCAACGACCTGGTCCATGGTTTTGCCCTCGGCTTGGGTGATGGCATACAGGCCGCGATCAGGGAAGTTCATGCGTCCATCCAGAATAAACGGTTGGGATTGTGTTGGCCATGGCCGGGCCTGTAGGCGGAGGCCAGAGCTTGCCAGGTAAATTCCTGGGCTTCGTTGGCTGCGGTGAACATGTCCAAGCCTTGCGAGAGCAGGGCGGCGATGGCGCTGGCCAGCGTGCAGCCGGAACCGTGGTAATGATGCGGCAAACGTTCCCAGTTGAAGGTTTCGATCAGATTATCCGGCATGAACAAACGGTTTTGTACGTGTTCCGACTGTTCGTGGGTGCCGGTAATCAAAACATAATCCGCGCCCTGATTCAGTAACCAGGCGCCGCAGTCGTCCAGATTTTGATGGCCACTCAGGCGGCGGGCTTCTTCGCTGTTGGGCGTGGCTATCGTCGTCAGCGGCAACAACTGCTCGATCAGCGTGGTCAGCAATTCCCGCCCCGCCAGTTCGGCGCCGCCGCCGGCGGCCAGTATCGGGTCCAGCACGACTGGAATATTGGGGCATTGATGCAGGATTTTGGCGATGGCGCTAGCCACAGCGGCGTCGCCTAGCAGGCCGATTTTGATCGCTGCCACGTTAAAGTCGGCGAGCAGGGTTTCAGCCTGACTGAGTATGTCGGCAGGTTTTTGCGGAATCAGTTTTTTGACGTTGCGACTGTCTTGCTCGGTTAAACAGGTGATCACGCTGGCCGGATGGCAACAATGGCTGAAGACGGTTTCGATGTCGGCTTGTATGCCAGCGCCGCCGCTGGGGTCGTGGCCGGAAAAACACAAGACGACGGGGCGCGTCGGAGTCATGGCTTATCTCCGTGCAGTAATTGCAGAAATTCCTGTTCGTTGATGACGCTTACGCCTTTTTCGCGAGCCGCATTCAGTTTGTTCGCCCCCACGTTTTCGCCCGCCACCAGGTAATCGGTTTTGGCCGACACCGAAGCGCCGACCTTGGCGCCCTTGGCCTTGGCTTGCTTGCTGAATTCGTCGCGGGTGCCACCGACTAGCGTGCCGGTGAATACCAGGGTTTTGCCGGATAACGGGTGGCCGTCGTCGGCAGATTGACGTTGGCTGCTTTGAAGATTGAAACCCAGCCCCATCAACTTATCGAATAAAGCCTGGATGTTTTTGAAGCCTTCCGTAATCACCGCCGCGGTTTTTTCGGCGAAGCCTTCGATAGCGATGATGTCTTGTTCGGTCAGGCTGAAAATGTCGGCTATGGCATGATGCGTCAACAATCGCTCACAATTGCCCAGTCCCATGCGGAATACGCCGAAGGCCGCCAGGAAACGCCAGTCTTCGACCGCTTCGGTGCGGCTGCGCAATAACTGGTCGACCAGGTTTTGCGATTGCTTGGGCCCAAAGCCCATGCTTTCGAATTGTTCGGCGGTCAATGCATAGATTTCGTCGACCCGACGTATGCCGGAGTCGTAAAGTTTTTTGATCGTGGCCGCGCCGAAGCCGTCGTTGTTTTTCAGTATCCTGAAAAAATGCTCCATGCTGTTGCTGATCTGGGCGGGGCAGTGCAGATTGTTCGGGCACAAAAGATAATCGTTGTCCCAGATCAAGGCGTGATTGCAGCTGGGGCAATGCTCGGGCACTTGCGGCTCGGCAGGGCGGATGACGCGTTCTATCTTCGGAATGACTTCGCCGGAACGGGCCAATTGTATGATGGCGCCGGGGCCTATGCCTTTTTCGACGACCATTTTGTAATGGTGGGCGGTTGCGCGGGACAGCAAGGCACCGCTGAGACGGACCGGCTGCAGTTCGGCGACCGGCGTGATGCGGCCGGAGCGCGAGGTTTGCGGTATCACGTTCAAGATTTCGACTTCGGCGGTTTGCAGATTTTCCTTGTAGGCCAGTTGCCAGCGGTGATGGTGGCGGGTGGCTCCCATATGGGTTTTGAGTTCGTCGTCGACGATTTCCAGTATTACGCCGTCCACGTCGTAATCGACCTGATGCCAGATGCTTTTGACGATAGTTTCGAAGTCGGCTATCAAGGTCTGCCATGATCCTTGCCAGCAAGGCAGTAGAGCAAAGGGATAAAACACCGCCGCTTCATCCTTGATGGCAAGCTCTGCATGCTCTTCCAGCTCTTTTTCCTTGATGACGCTGGCCTGAAAGTTGCGGGCGTTGTCGAAAAAATCAGCCAGATTTTCGTCGAAATAGCTGCGGGAAACCACGATTTCGCCGGCACCTAGTCCGCGCTTGCCTTGGTTGGCGACTTTAAGGCCGCGCTCGAAGACCCGAGTGATGTCCTGGCCCTTGCGTCCGTCGCCTCTGGTATATAGCAGGCTGCCGTCGTCGTACGCGGCATAACCGTCCAGTTTCGGAGTGACTTTGAAAATCAGCGAATCGAAATCCTTGCCTATTTCCTCCGCGGCCTTTGCTATACGCCCGGCCCAGCGTTCGACGTCCTCCAGGCTATAAGCCTTGTCGGTGGACAGCATGACGACCGGCAAGTCCACGGTCTTGCCGGCAAACGCCGGCTCCGGTTCCACTGTGAGCAACAAGGGATGCTCGGGATGGCGTTTTTTCAGTTCGGCAAGATAAACAAAGTCGTAATCCGCGTCGCTGATTAGGGGCTCGCCGCCGCGATACAAGGCATTGGCTATCTGCAAAAAAGCGACCAGTTCGTCGTCGCTGCAGGAAGCGATTAGATCGGGATGCCGGCTGAGCTGGTAGATGCGTTGTAACGTCGCGGCGTCGACATGAAGTTTTGCTTCTGAGACTAGATTTTCCTGGTTGGCAGTCAGCATGATAGGTCGGATAATCGATCAATCGGAGGCGCGATTATAAATGACTGGGATGTAATTGGCAGGCATAAAAAAGGGCGGGGGAGAAATCTCACCCGCCCAAGGACCTATCTTTCAAGAGGATCATGTCAACGGTAGGAAAGCGATCGACATGGGTTGTATTTTAGAAATTTTCCGCTTGGTGGTATTGATCCATGTCAATCTTTATTAGGATTTTGTTATGGTTTGCTCCGGCTTTGACAGCTTTTGCACAAACCGTGAATTTCTACGGTTTTGCGCAGCGGGCTGAAGGAAGCATCGTGCATTTCATCGGCGAGGGCCAGAAATACGTTGGATGCAGCCCGCTCCTCGACGTTGTGGCAGGCGGTGCAAATCAGCAATAGTTGATCGTGCTGGCTGCCTGAACAGCGGCAACCGACGAAGGCGTTCAGGCTTTCGACTCTGTGAATCAGACCGTGCTCTAGTAAAAAATCCAAAGCGCGATAAACTGTAGAGGGTTTGGCTGCATCGTTGCTCGGACGGATTTGATCAAGCAAATCGTAAGCCTTGATGGCTTGATGGCTGTTCCAGATCAGTTCCAGAATTTTGTGGCGTATCGGTGTCAGTTGCACGCCTCGCTGGGCACATACTTGTTCGGCAGCCGATAGGGCGTTACGTATACACTGACTGTGATCATGTTCGGAAGCCGAAGGTTGGCTGGTGGAATTGTCGGTCATTTCAAAAGAGTGATCAGTTTCATCTACTGGCTGGGTCTAATTGGTTATAGTAAGCGCTTACCAGCACTCATGAATGTTTTATGAAAGTTTCTATGAAGTAATGGTTGACGATTATAATCAATCAGATGGGATGGAAGTCCAATATATCTTTCGATGCCTCTATTTGGCCTTTGTTTCTTATAAATCGTGCGTCAGGAATTTAGCCTGAAATTTTCATTGGTAGTGGCGATTTCAATCGCTTTGAGTAAATTCACCCCGGGACATTGGAATATCGGGAACTCGTCCTCGACGGAATCTTTGATGTCACCGAATAGTTACCTTTTGATTTAAGGAATGTTTGATCAGTGTTGAAAATATGCCGCATGCATGCCAAGGAATGCAGATGACAAGCAAGGGGATATTCGTGTTTGTAGGCCTGTGGTTGATGGTCATCGGCATTTCCTATTATCAGCAGGCCGAAGACGATAAGCGATTCGGGCAGAAGATAGCCTACAAGCAAGCGGAGACGTTTTTTCAGCACATCTTGCTGATGCGGTATTGGAACGCCCATCATGGCGGGGTTTACGCACCGGTAACGGAGTCGAATCAACCCGATCCCTATCTTAACATTCCCGAGAGGGACATTACGACGCGAGAGGGAAAACGTTACACGCTGATCAACCCCGCGTATATGTCCCGGCAGATGGCGAAAATGGAGAAAGGCAAAACCGGCATTCTGTATCACATTACCAGCCTCGATCCGCAGCGTCCCGAGGATAAAGCCGACGACTGGGAAGTTCGCGCCCTTAAGGCCTTCGAAGACGGGAAAACATCCTTTAGTGAATTATCCGATATCGACGGTAAGTCTTATTATCGTTATATGGCGCCTTTGGTGCTGGAGCCGGAATGCACCAAGTGCCATAACGAGCCGGATAAAAATGTCGGTGGTTTTCGCGGCGCAATCAGCGTGAGCTTGCCTTCTTCCAGCATAGAAGCGTTTATCGACGACCGTCTGGTCAATTTGAAAAGGTCTCATCTAGTCATTGCCGTTACCGGCGTAGTGGCATTGATGCTGGGCTATTGGGCTCAATCCAAATTGAATCGCCGGCTGACCAAGGCTGAAACTCGACTGCAATTGGCTTATCTGGACGCGCTGACCTTGTTACCGAACCGCCGCTATTACGACGCGTTTTTGCTGAAGGAATGGAAGCGTGCGATGCGCCATCATTATCCGCTGTCGCTGATCATGATAGACATCGATTTTTTCAAAACCTATAACGATAGCCTGGGGCACCAGGAGGGTGACAGATGTTTGCGGGAAGTCGCGCGCACGTTAAGGCGATATTGCCGGCGGTCCGGCGATCTGATCGCCCGTTACGGCGGCGAGGAGTTTTGCGTAGTGTCGGCCTGCAACTCGGAACAAATCAGCCAACTGGCGGATATCTTGCGGATGGCGGTAGAAATGATGCAACTTCCCCATCCCTGTTCGCAAATATCCAAATACGTTACCATTAGTCTGGGAGCGGCGACATTGATTCCGAACGATAAAATGCAAATTAGCGAACTGATGCACTATGCGGATCAGTCCCTCTATTCGGCAAAACAGGCCGGCAGAAACAAGGTCGTCAAATACAAGGTCGAAATCGAGGCACCGAATGACTCGGAACTGTAAAGGGGGCTTGCAAAGATGCCGTTCTTAGTTCTGCCCATTTACAATAAATTGAATGCGATCACGACTGATCTTTTTGAACAAGTTTGCCGGATAGATCGAAGCATAGAAATTTAAGGCGATGTACCGGACAAGCCGTTGAGCGCGACGTTTATAAATATTGATCTGGATAAGACCTTCTTCCTGTTCGAAGACGAAACAAAAGAAGATTTTCGACTGTAGCCTTAGCGGCGTAGATTATTTACCGGAGCCGCGCTTTCCGAGCTGGCCGCCGACACGCTTTCGAACATCCACCCACATATAAGGTAGGCCGAGGCCGGCCAGCCATTTCGGGCCGTCGTGTTCTTTGAGCATTGCAATCGTGGAAGCACTGCCGGCCACGACGCAAAAATCGGCAATCACACTAACCGCGGTCAAATGCCTTACCGGATAACCGGTCTTCGGATTCAACACATGGCCGAAACGCACGCCGTCCACCGTGATGCAACGTTCGTAATCGCCGCTACTGGCCAGTGCGCCTTCGCGCATCATGACCGTCCGCATTACGCCGTCTTTGTTGCGAGGGTCGCGAATGCCGATCCGCCACGGTCCGCCGTCGATACGCGGCCCAATAATTTTGATATCGCCACCCAAATTGATCACGCCGTAGCGGATACCGGCTTCCCAGCAAAGACCAGCCGCGCGATCTGCCGCATATTCCTTGACTACGCCTCCGAAATCCAGCTCCATGCCCGGCTGCGGAAATTCGAGTACCGGCGCGTTCCAAAGTAATTTATGCCAGCCGACATGTTCGAGCATTTGCTTAACTTGTCCCGGTTCCGGCAATTCGTTCCGGTCCATCCGCCAGACGCGGCGTAATATTCCGGACGAAATATCGAATAAACCGCCGCTTTGTTCGTAACAAGCCGCAGCGTAATTCAACAAGCCTGCGGTTTCATCGTCTACGATTATTCGTCCGCCGTCGGCCGCTATACGGTTAATGTCGGACAGGAAACTGTCGTTGCGGTAACGCGAATATTTCGCTTCGAGCCGGCCAACATCCGAGATGACAGCTTTGATCGCGCTATCCGCTTGGCTTTTCGATTCCGCAGCAAGCAGGATCTCGCATGGAGACCCCATCGCGTTGAAAACCCGCTTAAAGTAGCTCAAAGCGTTCGCGCTCATCCTGCTGCTATCCTAACGACCATGAAAATAGTTTCGCCCCGACAAATGACATTTCCTTGTTTCCACGTGCGACCTGGGAATTCAAACCACCCGCGCCGGGCGATTTTACAACGCGGCGCGTTAAAGACGGCGACCCCGGCTTACTCCTTGTGCTGCCATCAAAACGCATAACTCCAGGTGGCGGATAAGGCACCTTCTCTGCGGAGTTGGTAGCCGTTAACGTCGTCGCTAACGGGTTGCAGCCATTCGAAACTCAAATTGTTGCCTTGCAAACTGCCGTGCGGCACGGAGACATTGATGCCAAAACCGGCGTCCCAGTACCGTCCGCCGTAAGAGGAAGTGTAATCCACCGGCCCTAATTGATTGTAGGTTCCGTTGTAAGCGCCTTTTACAGCACCCTGTACCGTATAAACGCCGCGCACCGACGCCGACAACCAATCCAGCACGTTATAAGCGCCCCAAGCGGTCGACTGGATCATATCGCCGAAAGTAAAACCGGATTCGTTCGCCTTCTCCATGCGCACCGTGCCATTTACTTGTGCGCCCCAAGAAAAATCGTCCGCTGTTCCGGTATAAGTCAAACTCGGCTTGAAATCCCAGGTACCGCTGCCTAACTGCATGCCGTAATGCTGGAAACCGGCCTCCAAACGCTGCGTGTCTCTGAATTTGACGTGGACATCGCCGGTCGGCGCGCTAAAACCCAAGGTCGCGTGCATATGATGGCCGGATTGATCGAATAGCTTGAACATGGCGTACATGCCGGTATCGCCGACGCCGCCGGTCGTATGTTCGTGCAGGGTATGGTGATCGATCAAGGATTGCTGGTCGAAGGACGGAACCGGCATGCCGTTCAATTTTCTGGTCGTCATGTTCATATCGACGAATTGCGGCATCAACATCAAGGTCAGCCAATCGGTCGGCGCGTACATGATGTCGACCATGATCATATTCATGTTCATGCCGCTCGGCGCGGTAAAACATAAATCGCTCGAGCAACCCTTATTCACGATTTCGGCATCTCCGGCGATAGCGCTTCCGTGCAAAATATCGCCGGACTGCGTACCGTACATGTAACGCGCGCCGACCATCATATCGCCGGCACTGTTCATCATATGGTCGAACATCACGCCGGCCGGCGCATGAACACCGTGATGGCGATGGTGGTGGTGATGGTCGCCGTGGCCGAGGCTGGCAATCGATAAGGCCGATAGATCGACCTTCAGCAAGGCATTGACCATGTAGGCGTTGAAATCGGCGTACGAGCCTTCGCCGCTTCCGCCCAATTTTAAAGAACCGGAATGGGTATAATATTCCGCGCCGATCTCTAAGGTCACACCTTTCGCAAATTGCTTGCCGAGCGTAATGCCGCCGCTTAATGCGCCGTAACCGGACAGCCGGTGATCGCTGGAATAATAGGCCGGCAATTTATTGCGGTCGGGCGGAATGGTTTTATTGACCGGATTTATCACCGTTTCGTCGACTAAATTACCGTTGGCATCGACCAGGTTGAAATCGCCGTCGCGGAAATACACCTTGCCGTTATTCGGGTTGTCGGCTTCTACATAAATCTGTCTGCCGTTCGCATCGACCGCATTTTTTCTAAAAGCCTGATTGGACACCATATAAGGCGTATAGAAATCGGCCGCGCTTTGGGAGTAATAGCGTACCTTCGGTGTAACCGACCAGCCGTTACCGAGTGGTTGAATCCAATCCACTTCGAAAGTATGGGCATTGACGCCCCAATCGTCGTGGGAAAATCGGTAGTCGAAATGCAGCGACGCGTCCAACGCCTCGATATGCTGGACATAGCGTAAGTTTTCCGTCCATTGGTTTCGTTCTTCCGGCCGTTTTTCCAGTAAACCGATCGCAAGTCCGTTCAAGACCTTGCCGGTTTGGTCCGGGTCGATAAACACGGTTTCCACGGTCTTGTAAGGATTCGCCATATATCCGGTGCTTCGGGTATAGCCGACACTGCCCTCCAGCAACGCACTGTCGTTGAGTACCTGAGTCAGACCGAGCACCGTGCCCCAATCTTGACGATTGCCGTAAAGAATATTATTGCCGCCTTCCTTGCCTAGCCTGCTGACGGTGGAAGTTGCGTTGTAAGATTCGAAGCCGTGAGTCGTATCCCAGATATAAGGCGTCGCATCGTGATCGAGTATCGAACGGGTATCGCTATTGGTGTAACTTAAACTCAGATTCAAGCTGGTCAACTTGTTGTTGAAATCCCAGCGTCCGCCCAAGTTACCGAAGCGGGATTCATAATCGTGTTCGATCGAGATGCCGCCCCCGGCATCCAAACTGACGCTGTCCCATTCGTAACCGAGCTTGAAATCGCCTTGTTTTCTGACTTCGGGCGACGCAGTCGATAAGGTATGAACCAATTGCGCATCCTTAACCAACTGCCCGCTTGCCGGGTCCCGAATTAAGGGGTTCATTTGTCGGTCGAATAAAACGTTATTGTTTTGCAAAAACGGCGTCGCGCCGGAAATGACATGGCCTTCCTTGTTGCCGCCGAACGATTGCGGCGCGGTCGCCACGGGCGTTGCACCGCTCCAGGTGTCTTGAAAATAGTTGAATGCGAACTTGATCCGGTCGGCGAGTTTAATTTTCGAACTTACCAATAAGCTTTCGACCGTAATCGGATGAAAACGGCTTTTCACGCCGTATAAATGTCGGTTACTTTCTTCGTAATAACCGTAAAGTATGCCGGTTTCTTCTTCCACCGCTAGAGCGGGGGCGGGACTCAAACCGGGCAAAGACAAGGCCGCCGCGGTTAAGAACTGCAACGAAGCATTGGCCGGTAAAGGCGTTTTCGGTAGTTTCTCCGGTGGCTTAGCGATGAAATGGCCGGCGACCGCTTTAACTCGTCCGAACGCGGATTTTCCATTGACACCGTCGCCCTTAATTACAGCCACAACCGCCACCTCCCGTCGAACCGACAGCGCCCGATGCTTCTCGGCTGTTATAAATATGACCGATGAAGGTATTTTGCAGCGGATAAGGTTCTAAGGCCATTTGCGGCTTGGCCAGTTTACCTCGCTGCCAAGGCGCCACCGGAGAACAAGCGCAGGCGCAAAGACCAATCACCACGATTGTGGCCGTTCGAACTAGCTTCATTGGCGGATTCCCGTTTTCATAACAATCCCGAAGTCATCACCGACCCCGGTTTAACGTTCTGCCAACAATTGCGTCACCGCCGCTTTTATTTGCTGTTCGTCTCCGGCATGAAATCCCAAATGCACATGGCGAACGACTCCGTTACGGTCGATTAGATAGGAAGAAGGCATGGCTTTCACGTCGAAAGCCTTCGCGCATTGTTCGTTAATATCGGCCACCACGGCAAAATCGGCGGGATATTTTGCAAGGAAATCCTTGGCTTCTTCCGATGCTTGATCCATATTGATCGTAACGATATCGAAGTCGCTTTCTTTTAATTCGCCGCGCAAGCGATTCATGAACGGAAACGACTCCGCGCACGGCGGGCACCAAGACGCCCAAAAATCCAAATAGAGCACCTTTCCTCTAAATTGCTGCAAATCGACCTGAAGTGGTTTATCGATCGCTTGCAATTTACAAGCCGGAGCAGTTTTGCCGACTTCGGCCGCTTGCAGTGCGCGAAGGGGGGCTAGTGCCAATAACGCGCTAAATATAATAATTATTCTTTTATTCATGATGCAAAATTTTTATCGGGAAACAGCCGCAATCACTAATAACCTTTGATGCTGGTTAGGTTTTTTCTTCATGAATCAATAGCTTGCTCGGCTGATTTTGACTTGCGCGGTACGCTAGGGCGCTAGGGAATCCGTATACTATTGATTTTATAGACATAGCCTTCACCAACTAGCACCAAAAGTTAATGGTTAATGTATTGACGGTGAATTCAACAAGCATCGGTGTTTAAACCTCTAACCGAGCGATCATCCTGATAGCTTTACACTATAACGGACTTAGCTGCTTTGGAAAAATAGGGGGCGAGCACTTTAGAATCAAATGGCTTGACGGTGTTTCGCGATACCTTGCAGTTTTTTTGTTCGAAGAACTGCCCGGTGCTTACGCCTATCGGGGACTAAAATCATCACTTCGCTATCGCTCCGCTTCCATGAGTTTCTGCGAAGGAAAGGATGACGGCACTGGAAAATGGTGGGTGCATCTGCAAACCCTGTTCCGATGTGCGCAGTAAGGGTTATTGAAATTGGACCACCGCAATATCGGTTCCGGTATGAAGACCCTCAGCTGTCATGCAATGCCAGATGACGTCGAATGATCTCGAGCCGGCATTGGTTTTCGTTATCGACAAGTAATAAACCCCGGTCCCGCCGTAAAGCGCAACTTCCGGACTATATTCCGCATCGCCCGGTACGGTATCGGTACTGGTCGTCATTTTATTGCCCTTGTAAATGTGAACGCTTAGCAACAAGCCCGGCACATATTCGGACGTATCCTTGATTTGTGCCATTAAATAATGCGGCGCTCCGTTACCGTCATCGGAACAAGTCACGGCCGCCAAATCGGTAGCACTGGCATTCACGCCTTCCGCATCGATTACGCCGCCGCCGCTATGCGCCCAAGTTGTTTGAGCAAGTCCGACCGCCAGCATCGCTATAGCCACGGTCAATGTTTTTTTCAACGATAATCTTTTCATCGCTTTCCTCTTTAGTTCGGGATCAATTCGACGGTTATGCGTATGCCTTAACTGTCGTTGTGCGGATAAGACCGAATCCCTTTGTTCATGACACAGAATGCAAAAACATCAAAACCATTTATATGCGCGGGATAGCCCTAAACTTCGATACGCCAAGCGATTCGGTAAAAGTTTTGAATCTTGCTGTTATTAAACCGACTGAAAAATAGTCCACGCCAATTCTTTTGTCGTGGACTATTGCAATCGAAAACTACCAACAACCCGCGCGGTTACGAGTAGCAGAGGATCGTTTGGTTACACCCGTTACTGACGAGGCCAAATTTGCGCGCCGTCCGGACCCACGGCCGGCATATCGCGGTTGAGTTGCTCCGCTGTCGGCGTAATCGTAATGTCCAAACCCTCGCCGCATGATGCAGGAAGCGGATTGGCCGCAACAGCCGTCGTAGTCAGCGTCGCTGCGGTGCCGGTAATGTTTCTGACCACTTTCAACGTCGCCGGTGAATTTTCTCCATGCAATCCGATACCGTCATAATTCGAACCGACTCTCGGCGTCCACAAGTTAACGGTCTCGTCGCTGAATCCGTTGGTATCGGTCAATTCGCAAATATCTCCAATAGCGATCACGAACGTGACCGTTCTGGCGCAAGATTCCGGATTGATCGTGATGGCGTCCGTTCTAAAAGGAATCACGCCGACATAATTAATTCCAGGCAATTCTCCGCCGCCACCGGTCCAATATCCAACCACGTTACCGTTGGCATTGGATTTTTGTCCTTCAGTAGTGAATAGTTCGGAACTGTAGATTTTTTTGTTGTAGCCTTCGCCCGCGCCGGAAATCCAATCGGATACGGCGCCGGCCGGCGTCGCTTCAACGCTGGCAGCCGAGCCGTAAGGCTTGGAAGTCACGGTTGCGGTCGCATCGGGAAATACTACGCTTGTCCCTCTTATCGGCGTACTATTGGTATTCGTTTGGGGATTATGGCAGCCGTGTCCGATGACTTCAGCGTTATAAACCCGCGTACCTTCAAGAATGATTGGCGATTGCAGTCTGGTATGAGCCAAAGCTGCTTGACCGGCTGTAATCATCACGGTTGAAGTCAGCGAATACGCTGCCAATTTTTTAAAATTAATGCTTGTTGACATTAAGAACCCCTTTTCCGAATAGTTGTTATTATAAATGATGCTTTTTCTAATACCGAATAAGTAATACCGAATAAGCGTGGTTGATGAAAATAGCATAAAACATTCCAATAGATCAATTAGTATACATACGAATACATGCCAGACCAGCCGACATTAGTGGCATCATGCTTGCTCTATGGCAATATATCGGAGCGTGCTCGACGAAGAGGAGGAGCAGCGATCAAGGCATCGATCGCTGTTTAGCGGTTTTAGATATAGCCAAGCGCTAAGAGGTGACTTATCGATCGCCCGAGATGCCGAGCAATTGCCAGAAATCCTGCTGCCGGCCTATGCCCAAAATGGCTTGCGCCGCCAGTTGCGCGGAAATGCTGACGCCGGCCACGCCGCCGCCGGGACGGGTCCAGTGGCCTGTATGATATAAATTCGGCAGCGCTCCGCGCACGTCCGGGCGATTGGGGCCTATTTGCTCCGGCGTCGGCGCAAATCCGTAGGCGGCGCCCCGATGATTCAGGGTGTAACGCTCCAAGGTGCGTGGAGAGCCTGATTCCACCAGTAGCAAATGCCGGTTCAAACCGGGGAAATAGCGCTCGGCTTTTTCCAGAAGTCTTTGTTCGAATGTTTTTTTAGCCTGCCGCCAGCTCATTCCTACATCGAAGGGGCACAGCATCGTCAACAGCATGATGTGCTGGCCTTCGGGAGCCAACGACGGATCGGACAGCGTCGGCAAGGTGGCCGAAAACCAGTTCGGCCGCCCGTCCCGTGTCAGCCTGTAAGCTTCGTCGTGATCGAAGGTATCGTAGAAGAACGACTCATGGCTATGATCCTTTTGAGTCAACGCCAGATCGGTCGCTATGTAGCAAGCGAAGATGGAACTGGACGTCTCCAGCGCCTGCAAGCCGTCGTAATAGGTTTTAGGCAACTGTTCCCGATCTATCAATAATTCGGCGGTTTGACGGGCGTCGACATTGGATACGACCGTACTGGCCCGAATGACTTGGCCGTTTTCCAGCATGACGCCGCTGGCTTTGCCATCCGTGATGCATATGCGCCTGACGCCGGCATTCAATAATACTTCACCGCCTTGCGCCGTTATTGCTCCCGCCAGGCGGTCGGCATACGTCTGAAAACTGCCGCGGCAATAATAACCGCCTTCGTAGGTATAGCCCGCCATCATGCTGGCCCAATACAGAAACGACAGCTTGCTGGGCGGCAGCCCCATATAGGGCCACAACGCCGCACAGGCGCTTTTGAGCCGGACATCGACCAGAAATTCGTTCAACACTTCGGCCAATGTGGCCCGGCGGTAGCGGAACAAATTGGCCAGCAGGCGGGAAGGCGGTATGCGGGTCGCCCG
This sequence comes from Methylomonas sp., assembly GCA_028688235.1. Lineage (GTDB taxonomy): Bacteria > Pseudomonadota > Gammaproteobacteria > Methylococcales > Methylomonadaceae > Methylomonas. Next base: position 91 of record JAQTYP010000006.1, on the reverse strand, counting down.
GCTTTGTTCGACGATCTCTTCGGCCAGCATGGCCTCCTGCGCCAGGGTTTTACATAAACGGATCAAATCCAACAAGCGATCGCTTTCCTGT
>JAQTYP010000259.1 GCA_028688235.1 Methylomonas sp. | reverse complement strand
CGTCAACGCGGCCGACATCCGGGCCGCAAACCCGCCGCTGTCGGCAAAAATCAACCAGTCATGCGATTCCATGCCGGTTGCGGACGCTTGCGCGAGCGCTTGCCAATGCCATTGGTAATAGCGTTGCGGCGAATCAAGCAAGCGATCCAACATCGCCGGCCACGATCCTGCCTGGACGGCAGCCGCTTTGGCGAACAGCGGTTGGGTATCCAGCCAGTAGCGTTGGCGTTGAAACGGGTAATTCGGCAAACCGTACAGCCGTTGCCGGGCCCGCGGACTGTACATGCCATGCCAATCGATGTGAACACCTTGGCGATAGAGCCGGGCCACGGCGGCCAGCATCACCTCGCTGTCGTTGGCGCCTCGTTTCAAACTGGGCAACCATTGCACGGCGTCCGCGCCGGCCGATTGTTGCGCCATCGCCGACGCATGCGGCTGCGGGCCTATCTCGATGGCGATAGCGCAGTTCTCCGCCAACAAGGTAGCGACGGCGGACGAGAAACGCACCGGTTCGATAATATGCTTCACCCAATAATCGGCGCAGCTCATGTCCGCATCGACGCGCTTGCCGGTCAGGCTGGAAACGATGGCGATGTTGGCTTGGCCATAGCGGCAGGTTTTGGCGACCTCGGCAAACGCTTCGAGCATGTCTTGCATCAACGGCGAATGAAAGGCGTGCGATACCGTCAACGGCTGAGAATTGATGCCTTGCTTGCGCAAGCTCTCGCATACCGACGCCACCGCCGCGTTGTCGCCGGAAACGACTTGCAGGCGGGGACTGTTGAAGCCGGCAATCACCACTCGCCCCGCCGCTTGAGCGATGGCGGCTTCGACCGCATCGACGCCGGCAAACACCGCCGCCATGCCGCCGCCCGCCGGCAGCGCTTGCATCAAGCGGCCGCGAGCGGCGATCAGTTTGATCGCATCGGCCAGTTCGAATACGCCGGCCAGACAGGCCACCGCATATTCGCCGACGCTATGGCCGAGCAAAATATCCGGCGTAACGCCCCAACTTTGCCAAAGCTTGGCCAAGGCGTATTGCAGCGAAAACAAAGCCGGCTGGGTATAAGCCGTTTGGTTCAATAAGCGGTCGTCGTCGCTAAACATCACCTCGGTTAAGGGTTGCTCCAGTTCGCTGCTCAACAACTGTTGACAGTGATCCATGGCCGCCGCGAATACCGGCTCGCTTCGATAGAGTTGCAGGCCCATTTGCCGGAATTGAGCGCCTTGGCCGGTACACAGGAAGGCGATTTTGCGCACGGTTTTGCCAACCGAGGTAAAGGCGTTTCCGGCTTCGTCACGCAAGGCCGCCGCCAGCCCGGCCGGCGTATCGGCAAGCATCGCCGCCCGAAAGGCGAAATCGCTACGACTCACCGCCGCGCTGTAGCATAAATCGGCGATATTCAGGAGCGGATTGGCGTTGGCGAAATCGGCGTAACCCAGCAGCAAGGCTTGCAGCGCCTCGGCGCTTTTGGCTGAAACGGCCAGCAGTTGCGGCGCTTGGCGGCTATCACTTTGCACCGCCCTGCCCGCCTCCGCTTCCGCCACCACGATATGGGCGTTGGTGCCGCCAAAACCGAACGAGCTGACGCCGGCAATGCGCCGTTCGGCCAGCCATGGCCGGGTGTCGGCGGGAATGGCGAAGCCGGTGCCGGCCAATTTGATCAGCGGATTGAGCGTTTGGCAGTGCAGATGCGCCGGCAAGGTTTTATGGCGCAGCGACAAGATCACTTTCATCAAGCCAGCAATACCGGCGGCGGCTTCCAGATGGCCGATATTGGTTTTTACCGAACCGACGTGCAAATTCGGCGCCTGCCCGAACACACTCAGCAAGGCGTCCATTTCGATGGGATCGCCTAAAGGCGTTCCGGTACCGTGCGCTTCGATATAGCTGACCGCTTCCGCGTCGATACCGGCATTGGCCAGGGCTTTTTTCAGCACGTTTTGCTGGGCGTTCGAATTCGGCGCGGTCAGGCCATTGCTGCGGCCGTCCTGATTGACGGCCGAGCCCCGGATCACCGCCAAAACGGTATCGCCGTCGCGTTCGGCATCGGCCAAGCGTTTCAGCACCACCATGCCGCAACCTTCCCCGCGCACGTAGCCGTCGGCGTCGGCGGCAAAGGTTTTGCAGTGTCCCTGCGGCGACAGCATATTCGCCGACGATAGCGCAATCATCAGTTGCGGCGACAACACCACATTGACGCCGCCGGCCAAGGCCAGCGAACATTCCTGCTCGCGCAAACTCTGGCAAGCCTGATGCACGGCCACCAGCGACGACGAACAGGCGGTATCGATCGCCAGACTGGGGCCGCGCAAATCCAACAGATAAGACAAACGGTTGGCGGCAATGCAGAAGGTTTTGCCGGTACTGGCATAGGCATCGATGGCATCTTCCGCGCCGAATTGCCAGGCGGCGTAATCATCGGTGCTGATGCCGACGAATACGCCGGTATCCGATTGCGCCAAGCTTTCCGGCGCGATGCCGGCATTTTCCAGGGCCTGGTAGGCCACTTCCAGCACCAACCGCTGCTGCGGATCCATCGCGTCGGCTTCTTTGTCGGCGATGCCGAAAAACTCGGCATCGAACAAATCGACGCCGTTCAACAAAGCGGCGCGGTGGGTAGTGATTCGGGGATAGCTATCCGACGGCCAACGTTGGGCCGGTATGTCTTTGACGGCGTCGCGGCCTTCGGCCAGCAAGCGCCAAAACTCGTCCGGATTATCGGCATCGGGAAAGCGGCAACCCATGCCGACCACGGCAATCGGCGCCTGCGACGCGTGGCGGTAACGGTCCGAAGTCGCGCGCGATGTTTTCTCTGGGCTATGCCATTGGGCTTCGACGAAAGCGGCCAAAGTGGCCACCGTCGGGTATTGCCACAACAAGGTTGGCGACAACTCCAGCGCCCTGCCCTTTGCCGCCAGAAAATCTTCCAGTTCGCCGACCAGACTGACCGCCAGCCGCGAAGACAGGCCATAGGTGGAAAACACCTGATCGACGTCGATGTCTTCGGCGGGAATGGATAAGGCTACGGCAAGCTTGGCCACCAACCAGGCCGCCAGCGACTGCTGATCCATCGCATGGTTTTGCGCAGCCTGAGCTTGCCGCCATAAGGCGTGGCTGTCGAGGCGATTTTCCAAGAAGGCATTTTTACACGCCTGCCGTTGCAGCTTGCCGCTGGAGGTTTTGAGGATGGCGCCTTTCTTCAGCAGAACTAGCGCATACACTTCGATTTCATGCACTTCGGCCAGGGCCGCTCGTATCGCCTGCATCACCGGCTGCACATCGTCGACGGTTTGGTTCAGTTCGACAACCACGACCAAACGTTCCTGATCTTGCTCGGTGACCGAGAACGCCGCCGCGTGTTCGGGGCGTAGCGCCGGATGCGACTGAATCACCGTCCATTCTATATCCTGCGGATAATGGTTAACACCGGCTATGATGATCAAGTCTTTCAAGCGGCCGGTGATATACAACTCGCCGCCGCGTAAAAAGCCCAAATCGCCGGTGCGCAGGTAGGGGCCGGCGCCGTCTGCGGTGCGGGCTTGAAAGGTTTCGCTGCTGGCCTGCTCGTTTTGCCAATAGCCTTGGGCAACGCCGGCATCCTTGACCCAGACTTCGCCGATTTCGTCGTCCCTGCGCACAGTAAAAGTATCCGGCTCGACGATTCTGACTTCGGTAACGCCGATTGCCGGGCCGCAACTGACCACGGCACCTTGAATGCTGTTGTCCTGGCGTTGTTCGGTGGAAAGCTGGTAATAGGCGGGCGTAACGCCATGGGATTTGGTCGCAACCAGCAAGGTTGCCTCGGCCAGTCCATAAGCCGGATACAAACATTCCGGGCGAAAACCGCAGACAGCAAAACGCCGGCTGAAGGCTTCCACCGTTTCCTTGCGTACCGGTTCGGCGCCGTTGCTGGCCACTTTCAGGCAGCTCAAATCGAGTTCTTCGAGCTGGTCGTCTGTGATTTTTTCCAGACAATAGGCATAAGCAAAGTTGGGGGCCTGAGTGTGGGTGGCGCGGTATTTGGAAATAGCCGCCAGCCAGCGTAAAGGCCGCTTTAAAAAGGTCAACGGCGACAGGATGTAACAGGGAATGCCGGTAAACAAGGGTTCCAACAATCCGTCGACCAAGCCGTAATCGTGGAAATACGGCATCCAGGTGACGCTGGCGCTATGTTGATCGTAAGCCCAGGCTTGCTGAATTTGCGCCAGATGATGGATCAAATTGCCATGACTCATCATCACCCCCTTGGGGCTTGCCGTAGAGCCGGAAGTATATTGCAGATAAGCGAGATGATTGGGCGTTAACGCCGGCATGTGCCAGTCGTCGGCCGACGCATCGTCCAAGCCGCGGAAATCCAGCCAATGCTCGACGGCAAACGCCTCCATCGCCGCTTGCGAAACACTGGCCGAGTTTTGTTTGACCGAGTCTATCAACTCGCCGCTGCTTAACACCAGACTGGCCTGGGCATCCTTGGCGATGGTTTTCAGCCGGGGCAAGGTTCTTTTCAGGCGCACGGTATCCGGCGGCGGCGCCGGAATTGCAATGGCGCCCGCATACAAACAAGCGGCAAAACCGACCATGAAATCGATGCCGGGCGGATACAACAACAAAACCCGGCCGTTTTCGGGCGCATAGCGGCGGATCACCACGGCGCCCGCCCTGGCCTTGCGGTCTAGCTCGGCATAACTGAGACATCCTTCTTCGACGATGCCTTCCTTGAGAAAGGTATAGGCCGTTCGGTCGGGCGTATGCTCGGCTCTATGCCGGAACAGTTGGACGAGATTATCGAAAAAAAGCTCTTGCACGGCGGTTATAGTGAATAAAGACGCTATCGGAGCAAGGCGAAAACCAGCGCTTCCGCCTCAATGGATAAGGTTGATTATTGGCCGCCCAAGTCCTGGGGATTCAACGGCTTTAACGTTTTGTATTGCGTTTTATAAGCCGATGCCATTTGAGCGAGTTGTGCAGGTTGAGGATCGACGATATTCAGCAATTCAAAAATCAAGATACCGGTACCGACCATGGGATCGGTGGAAATAAAATAATTGTTGTTGGTCATCCCGATGGTAATGTTTTTACTGGCATTGCGGAATACCGCATTGTCGTAGCCGTTGATTTGGCCTAAATGACCGTACCACAATTTTTTCAGATCGTTATTTTGCGGATCGTTAACGGTAAAGGACGAATCGAACGGCCAGGCTATTTTGACCACGCCCAGGCAATAGGAGGCGCCGTAATCGGGGGCTGAAGGCAAGCAATCGCCAAGCATCTGACTTTGCAACGTTTTATTGTTGATCAACTCGCCATCCACATAGGCTTTCATCCATTTGGCCAAATCGTCGTGATTGGAAATCATCGCCCCCGCCGCCCAAGACGCCGACGGATCGAGATAACTGATAATTTCCTGCGCGGGCATGACCTGCAGTTTTGTACCGCCGGAATCGGCACACGAACTAGCCGCCACATCGCCATTATAGGAACTCAATATGCCGTCGCAGTTATAATCGGCATGGCCGTGCATATAATTGGATTGAATACCGGGATCGACGGGAAATTCGGTA
>JAQTYP010000258.1 GCA_028688235.1 Methylomonas sp. | reverse complement strand
TTTTGCTACGCGCTTCTTTCAGGCTAGCCTCGCGGTTTGCACCCTTGCGTTTCGCTACGGTTGTCGTTACTACTTCCGGTCATCTCCTTTCAGATGACAAGTTTTAGCCCATGCCGGGCACACTAGGGTGGGCACGGCTGTTTCGTGCCCACGCGAACACATCACTCGCCCGCAACCAAGTTATCCTCCACGTTGCCGCCTCCCCAATCCAATGGATAAACGCCTTGTTCCACATAGCGATGAAACGTCGAATAAGGCCATTCGCCGACCTGTTTACAATATCCGTGCTTGACCGGGTTGAAATGCATGTAATCCATGTGCCGCTCGAAATCCTTTTCGTCCCGAATTAGATGTTCCCAATACCCGCGCTGCCATAACGTCGATTCCCGATGTTTTTGTTTCGAAGGGCCTATCCAGTCGGCTCGCCGATATTCGTTTGCACATGCCACACTCACCCGCCGTTTGATCACCGCCCAACGCGTGGCAAAGTCCGCATCGCCGGCCGGCAAGGTCCAGACAGCATGCAAATGATCCGGCAACAACACCCAGGCATCGATGGCAAACGGCCGTTTGGCGCGTACCGCCAAAATCGCATTACGCAAAGCCTCGCGTATAGCCGCATCGCATAAAATCGCTTGCCGCCGATAGGCCACCACCGTAAAGAAATACGTTGCACCGGGTGTTTGCGAGCGGCGGTAACGGGACATTAGTTTAGTAATTGTTTCGTGAGGTCGAGTTCAAGAGTTATGGTTTATTCCGCGTGGGCACGAAAAGCATGTGCCCACCCTACGATGCTAACGTCGGCAGCATCCTACAACACAATCCAAAACACGCGTTACAAAATCAACAGCCAAGTTTTCTCTCGCGACGGGGTTAATCCCCTGATGCCGTGCAGGATATTCGCGGCATGGGGCCGTCTTTCTTTTGGGCACTTTTCCTTGGCGGAGCGAAGAAATGTACCGCGACCGCCGGTCCGCGAACCGGCATTCAAAACCAGCCGTCGCGTTAGCAACACAAAACCTATCTGCGTTCATGCCCAAAGGTAAAAATCACCGGATTGCCTTGGTTGTGAATGAGGATCTCCTTTTTCAACTCGACATTGTTCGATTGCTCCACGGGCGCGGCTCCCGCGTTTCCGGCATGCGGAACCGGCACCTCCTTCACCTCTACGCGCACATCCGGCATCCATTTGGGTTTGAACATACTGCTATGAGCCTGCTTTTGATTTTGCGGCCGAGGCAAATCTTCCAGCAAGTTCAGACAGGCGGTACTGAGCTGGTCCACCAATTTGTCGACGATGCGGGCCTGACCGTTTTCCGGTCCGAGCGGGCGGGCGCTGAAAGTGGACTTGGCCTCGGCTATCAATACGTCGCCGTCCATGCGTCGAAAAACGCATTCCACCGGCAAGACATCGGCCTTCTGGAACTCCAGGGCTCGCGGGTCGGAATTGCCGCTGGAAAACGAAAAACCCACCGGGGTATCGCCGCGGGTTATTTCGCCAATGCGCGCCCGCAACAAATGGCTGTAGGGGCCGCTGTCGGGAAACGGATATTCCCATTCCGCCAGATTTGACCGAACCCGGGCGGCAATGTCGGATGCGGATAATTCAAAACCGAACTGTCGCGGGTCATCCGTCGCCAGTTCGAATTGAATGGCGTCGATGTTGTCGCCGCCGGCCGGCGTGTCGGCCAAGACGATGGCCGAGGTTAGCAAGCCGATGGACAAACCCAGCCGGGTCAAGCGCTTCATAAAGCAAATCTTCATCTTCATTCTCCCTAAGTTGCTTCGCACTGTACGTAAGGGTCGATTTTACAGCCATACGTCAAATGACTGATCAGTCATTCGCCCGATTGTGGAAAGCGTGCGTAAATTCAAAAATCTCCCCGACGTTTTCGAAAACAGATCGCCGAGCGCGGTTCTTTCAATCCAAAGTTAGGGGAATTCAGATGAGTGGTTTCAAACAAACGGCAAGCCGATCAAACCGGCTGTGGAGCGGTGCGGCTTTGAGCGTACTGGCGATGAGCCATATGGCCGATGTGCAAGCCGGCGCGACGTTCAAAATCGACGATACCAAATGGGTCAGCGTCGGCGCCGGCTTGCGTACCAGTTTCCGGGCACAGGACAGCGGCGCGGGGGCAAACGGCGAGAAATGGAACAACGATTTCAATCTGGACAATATCCGTCTATACATCAACGGCCAGATTCATAAGTACCTGAAAGTGGAATTCAACACCGATTGCCAAACTTGCGGCAACGGCGGCGAGGTACGGGTGCTGGACGCCATCGGTAAATTCGAAGTCACGCCCTACGCCAATTTGTGGGTGGGCCGCATGCTGGTGCCGGCCGAACGCCGCGAGATGAACGGTCCGTTTTACAGCGCGGTCTATAACATCTTCTCCGCCGGTACGCCATTCGAGCCGGCCGATTACAATTTGACCATCGGCCCGGACGGTAATTCGGCCGGCTCCTTCGGCCGCGACGACGGCGTCACCTTTTGGGGTGCGGTGTTAGACGGCCGACTCCAGTATGCCGCCGGTTTTTTTCGCGGCCTGCGCGGCGGCGCCAACGCGGATCACAACATTCTATATGCCCAACGCATCGCATATAACTTCTGGGAAGTGGAGAAAAACCCCGGCTATTACACCTCCGGCACTTATTACGGCACCGGCGGCGACATCTTGACCGTCGCCGTATCCAACCAGTATCAGGAAGACGGCGCCGGAACCACGGTCGCGCCGGCCAGTTTCCGCGGCACCACCGCCGACATCCTGCTGGAAAAAGTCCTGCCGGGCGGCGGCGTCGTTACCTTTAACGGCGAATATAAAAACTATGGCCTCTCCAACGGCTTCGACCAGGCTGAACGGGATGCCGCGGTCTCGTTTTCCTCCGGCACATTCGACATGTTCGAAGGCAATGCCGTCGACGTCAGCGGCATGTATCTGTTTCCGCAAAAAATCGGTATCGGCCAATTCCAGCCCTATCTGCGTTACGTCAACGTTGCGCCCAGCACAAGCAGTGTGCGCGAAGTCTACGAAGCCGGCGTCAACTACATCATAGACGGCCACAACGCCAGAATCACCGCGAGTTACCAATACGGCGACCTGCTGACCAAGGGCATCAACTATAAATCCACCGCCGCGGGCGAAGATGTCGGTCAGGTCATGGTCGGATTTCAGTGGCAGATTTAATGGCGACGGGGCGAAATCCTTCGTCCAGCCATGTTGAAAGATGGGCGAAGCCATTCGCCCCTACGATTTATCCTCACATAGGACTATAACGATGAAAATACTGAGCAACTCCTTCCGTAAACTGGCGACCGTCACGGCTTTATCCGCCGCGTTGATCGGTACCGCCGCCTCGGCCCGCGCCGAAGAAGACACCATCAAGGTCGGCGTACTGCACTCGCTGTCCGGCACCATGGCGATTTCCGAAACCACCTTGAAAGATACCATGTTGATGCTGATCGACGAGCAGAACAAAAAAGGCGGCCTGCTGGGCAAAAAGCTGGAAGCGGTGGTGGTCGACCCGGCCTCGAACTGGCCGCTGTTCGCCGAAAAAGCCCGCGAACTGCTGACCAAGGACAAGGTGGCATCGATCTTCGGCTGCTGGACCTCGGTGTCGCGTAAATCGGTCTTGCCGGTGATCGAGGAACTCAACGGCATCCTGTTCTATCCGGTGCAATACGAGGGCGAGGAATCGTCCAAAAACGTCTTCTATACCGGCGCCGCGCCCAACCAACAGGCGATTCCGGCGGTGGATTATCTGATGAACGATCTGAAAGTCGAGCGTTGGATTCTGGCCGGTACCGACTACGTCTATCCGCGCACCACCAACAAGATTCTGGAAGCCTATTTGAAAGGCAAGGGCGTGAAAGATAAGGACATCATGATCAACTACACCCCGTTCGGCCATTCCGACTGGCAAAGCATCGTGGCCGACATCAAAAAATTCGGTTCGGCCGGCAAGAAAACCGCCGTGGTCTCCACCATCAACGGCGACGCCAACATTCCTTTCTACAAGGAACTGGGCAACCAGGGCGTATCGGCACAGGACATACCGGTGGTGGCGTTCTCGGTTGGCGAGGAAGAGTTGTCCGGCATGGACACCAAACCGCTGGTCGGTCACCTGGCGGCCTGGAACTACTTCATGAGCGTCGATACCACCAAAAACGCCGCTTTCATACAACAGTGGAAGGACTACATCAAAGACCCCAAACGCGTCACCAACGACCCGATGGAAGCGCATTACATCGGCTTCAACATGTGGGTGAAAGCGGTCGAGAAAGCCGGCACCACCGACCCGGACGCAGTACAAAAAGCCTTGATCGGGGTGGAATTCCCCAACCTGACCGGCGGTATCGCCAAAATGCTGCCTAACCATCACATCAGCAAACCGGTGTTGATCGGCGAAATCCAGGACGACGGCCAGTTCGTCACGGTCTGGCAAACCAACAAAGTGGTCGACGGCGACGCCTGGTCCGACTTTTTGCCGGACAGTAAACCCATCATCGCCGACTGGACCGCGCCTATCAGCTGCGGCAACTACAACACCAAAACCAAAAAGTGTTCCGGCCAAAACTACTAAGCCGTTCAATCGGTGGGCACGATGAGCCCACCCTACGGTAGAGGCAATCGTAAACGCAATGATCTAGGTTGGGCCGAGCACGGCGAAGCCCAACAGACACATAGGGTGGGCATGGCCACATGCCCACTCGGATCTATTGACCCGGCCCTTGAATATCGTCTCTCCCGCCTACGCGGGAATGACGAATGCAGGGTATTAAGGGCTTGGTTAATAACCAAAACGGTGGGCACTTGACGTGCCCACCCTACCCCGGACTTTACAAAGCCAAGGGTAGACGTAAGGACAAAGACAGGGCTCAAGCTGGCGCTATCAGCAAGCCGAACGCTCATTTCACCAGGAACATGACGATGACGACAAACCACTTCAAAAACGATTTTAAAACGCCGCCCACCGCCGAGCCGGCTGCCGGTCCGTTACTGCGCAACGACGCTGTTTTCAAATCGCTTTTAGATCAAATATGGGCCGCTGTAAGGATTATGTTTTTGTTAACCATCAGCATCAACGCGACGGCTCAGGAAAGCACGGGTGCCGTGCCGCAACCGTTGGAGCAACTCCGGGTGGGCAGCATGGCCGAACGCGAAATCGCCATAACCCAACTGGCGGAAGACCTCCGCAACCTGAAATTATTGCAGGCCTTGCAGGACGGCCAGTTAATGGACTGGAAAGCCAAATCCCGCCTGGTGATCGCCGGCGAAAGCGCCAAGGGCTATGCCTTGCGGGACCCGTTAGACGGCAAGGCGGTATTGGCCGATGTGGAGCGCGACGCGGTCGCCAAGCTCAACCTTACCAACAAATTGCGCGGCGTGCTGCGCAAGGCCATCGGCGGTCTGCAATTGAATGCCGATGCGGCCGAATTAAGGCTGGAAGCTGTCAAGGCCATTGCCAAGGATGCCGACGCCGCCGCCTTGCAACGCTTACGCAAACAGTTGGAAAAGGAAAGCGATCCCGAAGTCGTGGCGACGATTCAGGAAGCATTGTGGCTACAGGATTTGCAAGGCAGCGACAACC
>JAQTYP010000257.1 GCA_028688235.1 Methylomonas sp. | reverse complement strand
GGGTTTACGGAATTGGCTGCCTACGACGAAGACAACAATCAGTTCATCGATGAAGCCGATCCGATATATCAGCAATTACGTATCTGGCTGCGTCAACCCGACGGTTCGGAGCAATTGGTAGCCTTGGGCGAAAAAAATGTCGGGGCGATCTATTTAGGTCATGTCTCCACGCCGTTTCAACTGAAGGCGGAAGATAACAAAAGTTTGGGCGAGATTGCCAGTAGCGGCGTTTATCTGACGGAACAAGGGGGCGTTGGCACGGTACAGCAGATTAATTTTACCGCCTGAGCAATTATCCCTATACTCTGGTCCCGCGCCGGAAGTAGTTGCCGACGGGATAAAAACGAAACTCGAATTGCGATGACCAATTTTAGGAAATTTGACAGTGGAAGAAGAACAACGCAACCATAAACGCTTTAATCCTGCCGGAATCGCTGCCCATCTGATCATCGATCCGCCGCCACCGGCTGAAGAAATCGTCATCGATGGGCATGTTGTGGATATGAGTTATAGCGGTATCAAAATCAAATTGAAGCAGCCATTGGGTTGTGACGTCGAAGAAGCAGAGCTCAGGATTTACATCATATTGCCCGAATCCCATGTGCCGATTTCCATCCACGGCATGATCAAACATGTGCAAGAGAGCCATGAATGCGGCTTGCAATACGCCGACCAACACAGCGAAGGAGAACTCGATAATTTGATGTTCGAATGCGTCAAATACGCATCGCATCCGGATGACGAGTCGCATTGATATGCAAAAACGCTTTACCTCCGCAGGACAAAAATGTCTGCAAGTTTGGCGAAACCTTAATGGCGAAGCGGCTTATCAACGTTATCTCGATCACTGGCACAGTCAGCATGCCCAATTCGGAGGAGCGCCCATGAGTCGTAAAGCCTTTTTCGAGGCCGAGACGCAACGCAAATGGAATGGCGTCAAGCGTTGCTGTTAAGTCGCCGTGAAGAATGCTTTTCCCTACAAACCGTTTGTGGCTCCTCGAGAAACGGCTTTCTGTGTATGTCAGATCAATAGCTTGCAAATATCCTTGTTCCCGCGCTCCTGCGTGGTAACGCATACCGGTCTCGATGATGAGGAAAAATCCCTCTGGAATGACGGTGCTTGAGTGGGGCTTTATCCCGCCTTAAGTGGGGGGCCGTTTTCGTGATTTCCGTAACATTGAGCATAACGCAGTTATGATATGGATCAAGTTTTTATATCGGGATAAATGGTACAAGCATTCCATGGTATTTTAGTATATGACCCTCCAGTTTTCGGGATGCTTGGCGTGTGGCGCAATGATTGCCGTCGACGCGTTTATCGGCGCATTTTGCGGTGGCTGACGAATCCTATTCGCCTAAACGGCTAAATTTATGTGTGGCAAATTGAATAAATTATTGCTTAACCTGAGACTAACGGACAAATCATGTCGGGGCGTTACACTGATAGAATTAATGGTAACGGTCGCCTTGGCGGCGATAGTCACGGGTTTGGCCGTTCCCAGTTTCGAGCGGACGATACGTAGCAACCGCTTGACCGGTTACGCCAACGAATGGGTGGCTTCTTTGAATTTTGCCCGCAGTGAGGCCGTCAAACGCGGCGTACCGGTATCGATCAGACGCAAGAGCGATACTGCCGGGGAATGGGAAGAGGGTTGGAATATTTTTGTCGATTGGGATGGTGACGGCGTCTTAGACGGAGGCAAAGACGAAACTGTATGTAATGAAGCGGCCGAAGATTGCTTGTTAAAAACCTATGATAGCCTGTCGGCAGGATATACCTTGAGAAGCAGTGGCGATAATGATTATAAGGATTACGCAACCTATCTCGCTGGCGGACTCGCCAAACATCAGGTGGCAGCGACTTTCCGGCTTTGCGATAACACCCAAAATACCCAGGCGTCGAGGACGATAGTGCTCAATGCGGTCGGCCGGCCAACAACCGCGGTGAATAATGCCGCCTCCTGCCCTTAAAAGTGTCATGAATAAAAATGAAGGATTTACCTTAGTCGAAGTCTCGGTGGCGACAGTGGTTCTGGCCGTCGGCCTTTTGGGTTTGGCGGCGCTACAAGCCAGCAATCTCAAAAATAACCAAAGCGCTTATTTTCGCAGTCAGGCCACACAGCTGGCCTACGATATCGCCGATCGCATGCGTGCCAATGCCGGTGCGGCAGGCAATTATCTCAGCGCTAGCATGAAGGCTTCGGAAGCAACACAACAGGCCGATTGCTCTAAAACCGACGGCTGTGAGCCAGAAAAGATGGCCGAAAACGATCTTTACGAATGGCAAACTGCACTGGCCGGTAACTTACCTCTGGGTACGGGGGAGATCAGCCTGGCCGGCGACATCGTCACGGTTACCGTCGGTTGGGACGACAACCACGATGGCGAAGTCGATGCCAAAGACCCCAACTTTCAGATGAGTTTTCAATTATGAGCGCATTGCATAACGCTAATCGATGGCAGGCTGGCCTGACCCTGGTCGAGATCATGATAGCCCTGTTGATAGGCGCCTTCTTGCTGGGCGGCGTGTTGCAGGTCTTTGTCAACAGCAAGCAAACCTACAGGATGCAGGAAAATCTCTCCAGATTGCAGGAAAGCGGCCGATTCGCCATGGAACTGATAAGCAACGACTTGCGCATGGCGGGCTATGTGGGCTGTGCGTCGCTGGGGGCTGTTAAACTGACCATCGACGCTGATCCTAAGGCTGATGAAGATAAAGGCAGCAATACCAATCCAAAGCTCACCGACTTTTCGAATTCAACCGCCATTACCGGGGACGACAATGTCGCCGCCGACTGGAATGCATCCGCCTGCTCCGGCTCATGCGTCGCCGATACCGATGCGGTGACCGTGCAATACGCCGGCACTTGCGGGGGGTATTTGATTGGCAACATGGGAACCGACAATGCCAACATCCAAATTCCCGAGAACAACAGTTGCGGTGTCAAAGCGAACGACACGTTACTGATTTCCGATTGCAGCGCCGCCGATATTTTTATCGCGACCAATGCTTCTAAGGGTGAAAAGAAGCAGACCATAGCCCATGCCGCCAACCAGAATACCAGCCCTAAGCTTAGTAAAGTTTACGGTACCGATGCCGAACTTTACGTATTGAAGTCATATAGCTACTTCATCCGCACCGGCGCATCAGGCCGGCCTGCACTGTGGCGCCTGGACAATACCAAGGCGGCTGCGGTTGGGACCAATCCGGTGGAATTGGTGGAAGACGTCGAGAACCTCCAGATCTTGTACGGAGAGGACACCGACGCCGACGGCGCGGCCAATTATTATGTGACGGCCGACGACATCGACACCATCGCCAATGTCATCAGTCTGCGCGTCCAGGTGCTTGTCGCCACGCCGGACGACAATCTGGCCAAAAGCCCGATTAAATATGTTTACAACGGTGAAACGTTAACGCCGGACGACCGGCGTTTGAGAAGAGTCTTCACGGCGACCTTGGCCGTGCGCAATCGATTGAACTAACAAACTAGGAGGAAATACGTGCTTAAACAAAACCATCTTTCCCTGCCCGATACGGCCCGGTCGTTTCAATCCCAAACCGGCGCGGTGCTTCCCGTCGCGCTGATCGTGATGTTGTTGATGACGATGATAGGTACGAGCGGGGCTAGGGTTTCCGGACTGGACGAAAAAATGGCCGGTAATATGAGAGACAGAAATCTGGCTTTCCAGGCCGCCGAGTCGGCCTTGGCGGCGGCGGAGAACAGTTTGAATTCGCCGAACGTTTTACCGACTTTCAAAGAGGACGGTACCGGAGGATTTTATGCCGACACGTCGACTATTCCGAATTCCCTCGATGTTGTCGCGGATAGCTTCTGGACGACAAACCCGGTCGCTACTTCCAATGTGGCTTCTTTGGGGAATGGAATCGCGACCCCGAAATATATCATTCAAAAGCTGACGGCTGTTTGTTTTAATTCCGAAGGTTGCTCAACCACTCCAATGGTCGTTCCCTATAAGATCACCGTGAGAGCCACCGGAGGAACCACGAACGCCGTGGTGATTTTGCAATCGATTTATACGCCATCTTGATGGGGCGCTCCGCCCTTCCCGTCCAAAAGTAAGGAGATTTGCAATGAATAGATTAGTTCCATGCCGCCCAGGACTTCCCAAAGGCTGGTTGTCGGGCTTAGGGTTAGGGCTGTTACTTGGATTGACGACGAACAGCGCTCCGGCCGCGGTTGCGCAAGTACCGTTGTTCCTGAGTACGGGTGTGGAGCCTAATGTATTGTTCAATATGTCCATAGAAACGCCGATGGGGGGGGCGGCTTATAACGACCAAGCCGATGGCGGGAGTTGTAAGGGAAGGATAGATTATGAAAAAAAAGGAGTGGTCGGCGTTTGCTATTTCCCTGCCGAAAGCTATTTGGGCTATTTCGATCCGAATAAATGTTATTCCTATAACAATGATGGCGGTTATTTTCAACCCGACGGGGATGCCTCGAATCACGAATGTTCCGAGAAATTTAGCGGCAATTTCATGAATTGGGCGACCATGACCGCCATGGATATGTTTGTCTGGACCATGACCGGCGGCAATCGAATTGACGATGGCGCGGACGGGTTGACGGTGGTTAAGCGGACGCGTAAGCATGACAATGATGGTTGGTTTCAACCCAAATTAATTACAAAATCCCAAAACGTGGCGCCGTCTACCGTCACGCCTTGGGATAGCAAGGAGATATACATTTATAACACCTCACCTTCCGGTGTCAAATTCGGAACTACATGGGGGGGGAGCGACCTAGGCACGATGAACGTCAATATTCGGGTCTGTGATAAGGAAAAAACACTCGAAGCCAATTGTGTCGCCTACGACAACGGCAAATACTATAAACCCGAAGGCCTGGTGCAAAAAAATGCCGATCATATGCGCTTCGGCGTGACGAGTTATTCGAATTCTGACAAACAAGATGCTAAAAACGGAGGCGTGCTGCGATCCAATATCAAATATGTCGGAACCTTGATGCCCGATGGAAATGGCGGTACCAAAGATAATGCCAATAAAGAAATCGGCGCCGACGGCACTATCATCTTGAATTCGAATCCGTATGATGCAGCGGCGAGTAAAGTCACGCAATCGGGGGTAATACCTTATCTGAATAAATTCAGCGATGCTTCATACAAGGCTCACGATCCCGCCAGCGAATTATTCTACGAGTCCGTGCGTTATTTTAAGAATCTGGGGCCGACGCCGGAATATTTGGACGAGGCCAATGGTGGCTTCCCTATTCTGGGTAAGGATAAGAATAGCTGGCAAGATCCCATCACTCAGCGCTGCCAAAAGAATTTCATCATCGGCATTAACGATGCCAACCCATGGAAGGATAAAAAATTACCCGGTACATTTTTCACTGATTCCAAAGTCAACGGCAAAGACATTGATGCTTTGGATATCGGGGAGCCGAGTAATCCTGATCCCGATATCGATGTAAGGAGTTTGACCAATAAGGTCGGTGATCTGGAGAAATTGACAGGGACATCCCAATGCATAGGTTGTACGGCGAATAAATGTGATTTGGCGGCAAACAAGAAAACCATCACTAAGCTTGGCGAGGTAATAGATCGGAAGAGCGTC
>JAQTYP010000256.1 GCA_028688235.1 Methylomonas sp. | reverse complement strand
ACTTGACTTCGCTAACGCTTAACGCTGCTAATCATGCGGGCAGCGGCAGCACGATTACGCCTCCTAACGGCGGCTGGAAGAAAAATAGTAGCGGCAGCTATAGCTGCAGTATCTATGGCGGCAGTAATTCCATTACCATGGCTATTGACCCAAAATGCTCCAATACCAAGAGCGGCAATGAAAACGCCTTCAAACAGTATACGCTATGCGTAACATCGGGGACTGCTTGCTCGACGCCAACCACGACGGGCGATGGGCAACTAGTGATCGATTTGGGAACGGTCAGCGGCAATCTAACCAAAGACCTGAAAGTCGAGGAATCGACGACCCCTTGCAGTTAAGCGCACTTTCCGTTCCCACGCCAACACGTGGGAACGGGACAAAGGCGATCATGACACCCTGTGTACCCAAAAGTCATTGTCGAAGCGACGCCTCGCCTTCATCACTGTTATAGGTGAAGTTTACCCAACTCAGCCATCAAGCCGATAAGCATTCCAGGCCGTCGACTTTCTGGAAGCCCCGCGGCAAAGCCGTGCCTCGGTTGGCCCGATTGCCGGTGTATTGCTCGATATCCATGCCTTTCAGCGTGACGTGGCGTTTGCCGGAGATGACCTTCAACTCGCCGCCAAGCGCCAGCGCGGTGACGGCCACGACCCCATCGTTCCCGGCGACGAGGTCGGCGCCGGGAATTTGAATCAGCTTGTTTCCCTTGCCCTTGGCCAGTTCCGGCAAATCATTGGCCGAAAAGATCAACAAACGGCCTTGCATCGTTGCCACCGCCAACCCATCGAACCCCTGCGGAATCGGCGTCGGTGTCAAGACTTTCGCACCTTGTGGCAGACTCAGCACCGCCTTGCCCGCCTTGTTCTTGCTGTTGAGCTCTTTCAACTGCACTCTAAATCCATAACCGGCACTGGAACACATCAAAACCCAATCGTCAGGTTGTCCGCTAAATACGTCGGTAAACAAACTGCCGGGCGGCGGATTCGTTCGGCCGGTCAAGGGTTCGCCCTGGCTGCGCGCCGAGGGCAAGTCATGCGTCGTGATGGTATAAACCCTTCCGGTCGAATCCAGCACATAGGCCGGTTGAGTGGTGCGGCCCTTGGCGGACGACAGATAACCGTCGCCGGCCCGATAGCTGAGGCTTTCGACCTCGATGTCGTAACCCTTGGCGGCGCGTATCCAGCCTTTTTGCGATAGGATGATAGTCACCGGCTCGTTGGCGATCAGCTCCGTCGTATCCATAGCCTGGGCCGCATCGCGTTCGACGATGGGCGAACGGCGGTCGTCGCCGTATTTTTCGGCATCCCGCTCTATTTCCTTGCGTATCAATCGATTCAGCAAACGCTCAGAGCCCAGGGTTTTTTCCAGGGCCTGTCGTTCCTGTTCCAGTTCGTCCTGCTCGCCGCGTATCTTCATCTCTTCCAGCTTGGCCAAATGCCGCAGCTTCAATTCCAATATTGCTTCCGCTTGAATATCGGTCAAGCCGAAACGCTCCATCAAAACCGGCTTGGGGTGGTCTTCGTTACGGATGATGGCGATGACTTCGTCGATATTCAGATAGGCGATCAACAAGCCTTCTAGTATATGCAAGCGCGCCAGCACTTTGTCCAGGCGGTGTTGCAGGCGGCGACGCACGGTTTCCGTCCTGAAGCTGAGCCACTCGGTCAAAATTTGTTTCAGATTCTTGACTTGAGGCTTGCCGTTCAGGCCTATCATGTTCAGGTTGACCCGGTAGTTTTTCTCCAGATCGGTGGTCGCAAACAAATGCGACATGACCGCATCGACGTCGATGCGCTTGGTTTTGGGGATGATCAGCAAACGAGTCGGGTTTTCGTGATCGGATTCGTCGCGCAAATCCTCTATCATCGGCAATTTCTTGGCCAACATCTGCGCGGCAATTTGTTCCAATAACTTGGCCCCGGAAACTTGGTGCGGCAATGCGGTGATGACGATGTTGCCGTCTTCCAGCTCGTATTTGGCGCGCATCTTCACCGAGCCGTTGCCGGTCAGATACAGTTTTCTAATGTCGCCGGCCGAAGTGACGATCTCGGCGTCGGTTGGATAATCCGGGCCTTTGACATGCTCGAGCAGGCCTTCCAGCGACGTTTCCGGATCGTCCAACAGTTGCAAACAGGCATTAGCCACTTCACGCAAATTATGCGGAGGAATGTCGGTGGCCATGCCGACGGCAATGCCCATCGTGCCGTTCAGCAACACATTCGGCAACCGCGCCGGCAATAAACTGGGCTCTTTCAACGTGCCGTCGAAATTATCCACCCAATCCACGGTGCCCTGCCCCAACTCGCTGAGCAGGGTCTGGGCGTAGGCCGTCAAGCGCGATTCGGTGTAACGCATCGCCGCGAAGGATTTAGGATCGTCAGGAGAACCCCAGTTACCCTGGCCGTCGATCAAGGGATAGCGATAGGAGAAATCCTGCGCCATCAACACCATGGCCTCGTAGCAAGCCGAGTCGCCGTGCGGATGGTATTTGCCCAACACGTCGCCGACGGTACGGGCGGATTTTTTGTACTTGGCCAATGCCGTAAGCCCCAGCTCCGACATCGCATAAACGATGCGACGTTGCACGGGTTTCAAGCCATCGCCGATATGCGGCAAAGCCCTATCCAAAATCACGTACATGGAATAATCCAGGTAGGCTTTTTCGGTGAATTCTTTTAGCGGGAGTTGTTCAAAATTTTCCTGTGCGCCCATAGGTCTGTGAGTCATCCAAAGCAGTCTGTCGCCCGGCAGCGACGTTTCGAAGGGGCGTTAACATACCACAGCCGGAGATTTCGGGCTTGTTTGTTTATGCTCCCACCAGCATGACTTTGGATAGTGGCTTCAAGCCATCCTTGCAGCCTATAAGTTTCGGGTTTCATCGATACTCAGCCTAAGTTTCTTGACCGCCACAAAGTGCCACAAAAAACAGGGGAAATTCGAAACACATCATCGGCTCGCTCACTTTATAATGGCGGTTTTTTCGACCTTTCATCCATACTTTTATTGAGTGCTAAGCGCGCGCCATGAAACTATTGTTCAAATATTTGTCGTCCTGCTGGTTCTTGAATAATCCAGCCGAACTCGTCCCGCCAGCTTCCTTCATGTGGAAAAACGTGGCGTTTTATCTGATTTCGGGCTGTATAGTGGAAGGCTTGATCGCCGATCCGGCCGACGGCACGCTGGAAGTATTGGGCCGCACTATCATGGCTTTCAGTACGATTGCGGTGCTATTGTTATTCGAAAAAAAATGGGGTTGTTTCAACCAGTTATATACCTCCATTTTCGTCTGCGAAAATTTTATTATGACACTGGCTGTCTGCGCTGAAATGCTGGACTTGTGGATGACGATGCAGCACATGGAATACCGCGAAGAAATCAATATCGCAGCGGCCACCTTTTTGGTGCTCTGGTACATTGCTATCGTCAGCTACATTTTTCGGCGTTTTTTCGATCATCCCACCAGCGTTAGCGTCATTTACGCCTTCAGTTACTTCATACTGACCTACGGCGTTCCGATGTTACTAATGGACATATAAACAAGCCGACCTCAACCGACTTTACTCAATCATGCAATTCACACTGAAAACCCAAGACGGCCGAGCCAGACGCGGCCAGTTGACTTTCCCACGCGGCGTCGTCGAAACCCCGATCTTCATGCCGGTCGGTACTTATGGCGCAGTCAAATCCCTTACTCCCGAAGACCTCGACAGCCTCGGCGCGCAAATCATCCTGGGCAATACCTTCCATCTGATGCTGCGCCCCGGCATGGAAGTCATGAAAGCTCACGGCGATTTGCACGATTTCATGCGCTGGCGCAAACCCATTCTGACCGATTCCGGCGGTTTTCAGGTTTTCAGCCTGGGCGCCTTGCGCAAGATCAGCGAGCAAGGCGTGACCTTCAAATCGCCGGTCAACGGCAGCAAGATTTTCATGGGTCCGGAGGAATCGATGCAAGTGCAGCGCGATCTGGGTTCCGACATCGTCATGATCTTCGACGAATGCACGCCCTACCCAGCGACCTACCAGCAAGCCGCCGACTCGATGCGCTTGTCGCTGCGCTGGGCCGAGCGCAGCAAGCACGCGCACGAAGGCAACGATTCGGCCCTGTTCGGCATCGTCCAGGGCGGCATGTATCCGGATTTACGCCGGGAATCGATCAACGGCCTGACCCGAATCGGCTTCGACGGCTATGCAATCGGCGGATTGTCGGTAGGAGAGCCCAAGCACGAAATGCTGGAAACTCTGGATGCCATCATGCCTGACATGCCGTTGGACAAGCCTCGTTATTTAATGGGCGTCGGCACGCCGGAAGACTTGGTCGAAGCGGTCAGTCGCGGCGTGGATATGTTCGACTGCGTGATGCCGACCCGCAACGCCCGCAACGGCCATCTATTCACCCGTTACGGCGTCATCAAGATCAGGAACAACCAATATCAGTTCGATACCCGACCATTAGACGAAGATTGCAGCTGCTATACCTGCCGAAACTATTCGCGCTCGTATTTGAAGCATCTGGACAAATGCAAGGAAATGCTGGGCTCGCGCCTGAATACCATACATAACCTGCATTATTATTTGGAATTGATGCAAGGCATGCGCGATGCGATCGAAACAGGTCGCTTCGACGAATTTGTCCAGGAATTTTACGAATTACGCGGCGTGACGATGCCGCATTAAGAACGTCAAGACTGGGAGTATCTTAATATGTCCGAATCCGATAATCTCGAGCTATTACTTATCGAAATCGACATGCTTAAAACAGAACTGCAACTATACGGTACTCAGCAGAATGCCGAATGGCTGCAGACAGTGGCTATCGAAAACACTTACCTGAGTAATCGTCTTGAAGGTGTTACGTTTAACCTGAGGGAAACCGGAATGGCCATACGTAGCGGATTGATTCTGCACAGCAAATCGATGGAAGAAAATTTAGCCATACTGAATCACTATCAAGCCATTCAATTCATTCTTAGTCGGGTCAGTAAACAGCTATTGTTATCCGAAGATTTGTTGAAACAACTCCATGTCGTACTTTCGAAAAGAATAAACCGCCAGCATGCCGGCGACTATCGCACTCAAGTCGCGACTCAGGCCAACGACCGGCCGGCGGCAGACCCCGAAAAACTTGGTCCGTTAATGGCGGAATATTTCCATTGGGCTCATTCGGAAGGCCAGTTTCTGCACCCCTTGATTTTCGCCGCCGAAACGCATTTGCGCTTTCTGACCTTGAAGCCTTTCACGACCGCCAACGGTCTTTGCGCACGTCTGGCAATGAACTTGATTTTGTTGGAAGAAGGCTACCCCTTGTTGAGCATCGCCGCCGAAAATGACGACGAACGCTCGGCTTATTACGCGGCCCTGGCCAATGCGCAGTCTGACCAAGACGGCAATGCTTGGCATTGCTTCATCGCAAAACAGGCCAGACAATGCTGGCAAAATCTATTGCAGCGCCTGCAATATCAGGAAGACGCAATAGAATAAAAATCACCGGCCAAACCTTGTCGCCGAGGCCGTTTTTTGTGGTTCGAGCTTATTCCTGATCCAAACCAAAGGCTTTGTGCAGGGACCGCACGGCCAATTCCAGATATTTCTCGTCGATGACGACCGAAATCTTGATCTCCGAGGTCGAAATCATC
>JAQTYP010000255.1 GCA_028688235.1 Methylomonas sp. | reverse complement strand
AACGAACACTACTATCTGCCGTTTGCCTATCTCGGGTTCGGCTCGACCGGTGGCGGACGTGTCTCGCCCGCCGCCGGCACAACGCTTTACCTGAACGCCTCGTTTGAATTTGGTGAATGAGCCATACCGCGATGACGCAGGGACATCAATCCAGTGATTATTGTCTTACCGGAGAGTGCTCTAAAGGGCGCGCTGACCGTCTGTTTCCAGACGAGACCTGCTCCACCTCGCGGCGGCTTTGGCAAAGCGCAATCCTTGCGACATCACTCTTTTCCCTGAGTGAACTATCCTGGCATCCGCTGTTGATTCTGTTCTCAATTCGCTACGCAACGCGGCCGACTGCAAAGCTGAGCGAGTTTTCGCGAATCCAGCACGTTAATAACGCCGTTCTTGTCCAAATCCCTCGGATCATTGCTGCCGGCAGTTTGGTTACGGGCGGCCAGCAGCAAATTCAAATCCGCTTGATCCACATCGTTGTCGCCATCCACCTCGCCTGCTAGGGATGTGCCGGAACTCAGTCTCATCGTCGACAGATTGGGGTCGGCGGCAATGGCTTCTGGCGAAAACGGAAAACTAAACCATGCGTTGCCGCTCAATGCCGGGACTTGGTCTAAATACCAGGGCGAACCGGCTTCGGAGGCCTGGCTGTAAGGCATCAAGCCCGAGGCGACCGGGCCTTGCGCGGTTAATGCGACGACATGCATGTAGCTGGTTCCGAACAGTGTTTGCGGCGCTACCCCGGATAACGATGTTTCCCAGCCGGCGAAATTCGTAGCGGCCAAGTTGTTGGTCAGTACATCGAATACGCCGATGGCGCCGTCGCCGCCGGGTAGGCCGAAAGAGCCGTGGCTCAGATTCACCTTGTTGACTTCGCCCCAGGCTGCGTCGGGCGAAATGCCGAGCTTGTCCAAGGACTGGCTGACTCGAGCCAAGGCATTGCGGACGGTCTGGCGCAAAGAGGCGTTTGCGCTGTAACCGGCCGGTGTCGTCAGTGGCGCGTTGAAGTCGGCCGCTGTCTCGAACAAATTGTTGAGCGCATTTTGTTCATCGAGCGCAACGATTAAACCGTTGAATACGTGCGCGCCTCGGCTGGCCACGGTTTGTCTAAGATCCCAGGCGGCAAGGGCATTGCAAACAGCGCTCAAGTCGGTTGGCGCCTTATTCCAGATTCCGACGGGATTGGCCCGGCAATCGTCTACGATGCCGTCGACCAGGATTTCCGCGCCCAGATTACGGTCCTGATGAAAAATTTGCCGGATCAAATCCGCGTTAAAGCCGGCTACTCCCCGGCCATCGATACCGCTCAGTCGATCTTCTATCATGCGCAAGCCAAGGCTGGCGCGTAAACCGAGCGCTTGGCCCTCGGCGCCGAACATCGGCGAATAGCCGGACAGCGGAGCGTTGAGATTGGGCAGTTCATAATTGTTATTGCTGTTGGCCGCGTAATCGCCGCGAATCAATAACGGCTGTTGCGCGGCCTGCATCCGCCCATGCCAACGGCAACTACTTTTAGAGCCGTTGAGCAGAAACACGCCAGCGCCGCGCAACGCATCGCTCAAGAACGATACTTTGCAACTTTCTATCCGAGCGGCGTCGACGTCCGGCATCGCCGATATGTCCGCGAACAGCACGTCGCCGTTGACATCGCTGGCGGTGATATATGACCAAGGGTTGCCTTGTACGGTCTCCAGGCTGTCGCGCAGTTCGTTGACATCGTTGGCCATGGCGACGCGAAGCGCTTGTTCGACCATCCGCGTGTTGTGTTGATTGACATCCTGCACGGCATAGGCTTTCGCGGCCGACCAGTTCAGGAAAAAGGCCGGCGCGTTGATCACCGGGCCGGTTGGCGCGCGGTAAAAGGGCACCTGCCTAGGGTTGGCTTCGCCTTTGACCGGGATCGAGATCGTCTCTCTGACGATACTTTCCTCGGCACCATCGACCAAATAAGTCAACGGATTACCGGCCTTGAGTTTTAATTCCGCGATCGTGAACCGGGTTGCGGCGGAAACCGTCAATCCCCAGGCAAGCCGCTCGGTAAAACCCGCCAGGGGGATCGGAAAACCGCCCAGCGCGGCGCCCATGACGTTAAGGCGGCCCGGCACTGTGACGTGAATCATGTATAAGCGGTTGATACCCTGCCAGGGAAAATGCGGATTGTAAAAATGTAGTCCGCCGCCGCTTTGAGTGGCGTCGCGGCCGAAAGCCCAGGCATTGCTGCCGATCGGGGTATCGTCCGGTGTTGCAAGCCCGGCCGTGGCGTAATTGCTTAGGTTTGCCAACGCCGACGTATTGCCTGGGTGGGTGTCGGGCAGGTATGACGAAAGCAACTCAAAGCTCGGCAAGTCGGTGGTGGCGACCCACATGCGGTAGACGTCGTCGACGGTCAAATCGCGGCTAAATTCGACTTGGCAATTCAGTCCATGAGGTGTTTCGGACAGATGGCGATTGACGCCGGCGGCATAGCCCTCGGCCAGGTGTCGAACTTCCTCGCCGCCGGCGTTGAAGCCGTCGCGGATCGCGTTGATGTCGAACCAGCCCAGATGATAACGATCGGATTCCAACGCGGTTCGGGTGCCGCCCAACGGCGTCTCGATGTCGGCGTCCGCGCCGAGTTGCTCGGACAAGCGCCCGTTGACCTGGGCAACGCGATGCGCCAAAAGGCAATGGTTGTCGGTGGCGTAAGCGTAACCGACGCCGAAGCCTATGCCTCTGAAATCATTGGCGGTGACATGTACGACGCCATGGCTGGTTCTTTGCAGGGTGGCGCTGTATTCCGCGCTTTCCGCGTTGGCGAAATGAAGGGCCGAGGCGATACCCAGCACGAGCGGCACCCTTCTGAGTAAATCAAAATTCGGTTGCATGAATAAGTCCTTGTGTTTTGGAGACGAAGCAACCTTAAACCGCTGAGCTTGGCGGTTGCTCGTCCATGAAATTTGCAGAAACGGTTTGGCGGTTTCCGTTCGATAAGGTCCGGAACCTATCTAACGGATTAACTTTTTCGCCGCGCGTTGAGTGTCAGACCGGCGAGCGCCGATGACACCAGCCAAATTGCCGAAGGCAGCGGCACGGTAGAAATCGGCGCGCTGTTGGCCGTTGCGGTTAAAGTATTTCCGTCGGCATCGCCCAAGGCATTGATGGTAATGTCGAGTTGGCTGCTTGCCGCTTGTAACACTTGAAAGTTCAGGTAAGCCAGGAAAAAGCCGTTAGCCTGCAGGCTGTTCAAGTCTTCGGCGCTATCGAGGGAAACTTCGTACAGGTTAATAACGCCGGGGCTGGTTTCGTCGGCTCCGGCCGGATTGCCGCCGGCGTTGCTTAAATCCAGTTGATTGCCGATGATGCCGTCGCCGAACGTGGCGCCGGTAAATGCCAGATGACCGGAATCGAAGTGAATATCCAGGTCATAGGCGCCGAGCGACGGCGCCGAGTTGCCACCCAAGCCGGCAATCATGACGCCAATGCTGAAGTGGTCGCCGAAATCGTCGACCGGCATCGGACCGAAACTCAGTTCAATACTGGCGGATGCCGCGCCGGAAGTCAGCAATAGAGCGGCACAAAGTAAGTTTTTTAATCCGGTAAAGTTCATGTCGTTGATCCTTGTTGTTGGTTGGTTTGCTGGATACCTGTCGATCTGCTGGCAATCCAGTCCACTCCCCGCCGGGTGGGTCGGGAATGGATAGTGTTTTTCACTGCGCGGATTGGTCCTCGCATCGGTTTTGCCTATGTTCCGCTCTCCGCGCAGCGCGGCCGCGTGCATAACAGGGCCTGTTTGCGCGAATCGAGCAGGTTGATGATGCCGTTGTGGTCAAGATCGCGCGGATCGTCGCTACCCGAGGCCGGCTTGTTTTTGGCGGCCAAAACCAGATTCACGTCCAATTGATCGACATCCCTATCGCCGTCGATATCGCCCGGCACGTTGATGTTTTCGCAACTATCCGGCGTATGATTGGCGTTGATGTCGCCGCTTAGACGCTG
This sequence comes from Methylomonas sp., assembly GCA_028688235.1. GTDB lineage: Bacteria > Pseudomonadota > Gammaproteobacteria > Methylococcales > Methylomonadaceae > Methylomonas. Next base: position 1,686 of record JAQTYP010000255.1, on the reverse strand, counting down.
TCGAAGATCGATCACATCGGATACGGCATTGCTGTTGCAATCCGGAAACACGTTCAGGTAGTAGACGTCCTGCTCGCCGTTGTAAGTCGCGGTGTAGGCGATATGCGCGCCGTTGGCGTCGGATACCAAATGGGTGTAATCGCCCATCTTGTATTGTTGCAACTCGGCGGCGCCGCTGGTGGCCAAATACGGTTGATGCGTATTGAAGGCCGGTGTCACCGGCCGATTCGGACTCCAGGTCAAGCCGCCGTCCCATGAATAGCTGTAATACAACTGAGAGATGCGGTGAGGTTTGCTTCCCGTGCCGTTGCGAGTGTCGTACCACACCGCGTCGATACGCGAGTTCGGCGCCACGCCCAGCATCGGAAACCATTGCAAGGACCCTCGACTTGGCGGGTCATCGTTGATTCGCAGCGGCGCCGACCATGTCTCTCCACCGTCGCTGCTATGAATAAAGTGAATATCCATTTTGTCCCCGGATTGCCATCCGGGCAAAACGGGATTGGCCAGCATATAAATATTGCCCTGCAACGGTCCCGAGGACTGATCGGCGCCGATTTGCACGTCGCCCAGCGCCCCCAGTGGATTGGGAGAAGTCCCGCTTAATGAAGTCGCGGCGTAGCCACCAAAGTCCACGGATTTGGCGGAAAACAGCGGAGAATCGTTGGGATCACTGGCGTTAGTGGATTTGAGAAAGTAAAAATCATCCATGATCACGCCGGGGCTCGGGTCGTCGCCGAAATCCATGGGAGTTTCGCTTCTACCGGAAAGATAAACCTCGCCGTTCGGCCCGATGGCGATTCGGCTGAAACCGATTAGCACCGGCAGTTTCTCATCGGGCATGGCATAGCTAAGGCCTTGATCGATGGATCGCACGAAATATTTTGGATTCTCGGTCAGGTCGCCGCGCCAAGTGCTATAGATATGCCCGTCGCCCGTGCCGCCGGTACGGTCGACGGCGATCCAATTTTTATCGCCGTTGAATTGGTATACGGGGCCTTGCCAAGTCGCGCCGCCGTCGCTGGATTTGAAAACCGAGGTCTCATCAACGCTCGTAGCGCCGCTGGCTAACGACTGATAATAAAAATTGCCCTGCGAATCCACATCCAATGACGGGTCGGTGCGCTTGGTTATTGGTGGCGAATTGGGATGTACGCCGTTGATCCAGCTCAACCCCTTGTTTTGAGTATAAGCATAACCGCCTTGAGGCGAACTCAACGAGGTTACCGGCACGTAGAAGCGGCGCCAGCCAATCACCATGTTGCCTGGATTTGTCGGATTGACGGCAATGCTGGGTTCGTTAGCCATGTCGTTAACAATGTTCCGGCCGAATGCATCGACATTGACCTGGATGCTGGTATACGAACCGAAAGCGACTTGCGGGTTGTCCGCGCTGGCGTTCGATATTGTCGTCGCAAGCAGTATTGCAGTGACTAGCGTGTTTTTTTTCAGGCTATTGGCAAACTCAGGCTGCGTATCAAGTGCTGGATGATTGTTCATGATCTCGCCCTAGCTTTACGATTTGCCAGCGTCCTCAAGCCGGCAATACCACTGGCAAACAGCCATACGCTGGATGGTATGGGGACTACGGTGGTTTGTAGGCTAAAGGTTCCAACACGGGTATCTCGAATGCCGTGGAGATGATCGAAGCCCTCGCCTAATCCGAGGTTGCCGTTCATGGTCAGC
>JAQTYP010000254.1 GCA_028688235.1 Methylomonas sp. | reverse complement strand
GGTTTGCTGCAATTGCTGTAAGTGCCTGACCGTCATTTTCACCGGCAAATTTTCCAGCAACACCTGACGAGGCTGGCCGGCCAACAATGGCCGCTCGTATTGCGGATCGGGATAACCCAATTCTATCCGCATCAAAAACCGGTCCAGCTGCGACTCGGGCAAGGGGTAAGTTCCTACCTGATAAGAAGGATTCTGCGTCGCGATGACAAAAAAAGGCACAGGCAAGGGGTAGGTTACGCCGTCTACCGTCACCTGCCTTTCTTCCATGGCCTCCAGCAAGGCACTTTGCGCCTTGGGCGTGGCGCGGTTGATTTCGTCGGCCAGCACCATTTGATTGAACAGCGGCCCGTTATGGAACTGAAACTGCTGTTGATCGGCGATGAATACCGACGAGCCTATGATATCGGCCGGCAATATATCGCTGGTAAATTGTATGCGTTGATAGCTCATACCGAACAATCTGGCCAGAGTATGCGACAACGTGGTCTTGCCGACGCCGGGTAAATCTTCGATCAACAAATGGCCCTTGGCTAGAAGACAACAGGCCGCCAAGCGGATTTGCCGTTCCTTGCCCAATATGATTTGGTTGGCCTGAACCAACAAAGCCTCTAAATTATCTTCCATACCTTCCCGAATATCCCGCTACCGATTCCCCCAGATGGTTTCGTTGCCGTCCGCACGCCGATCTCGAAATTACTTGGCGGCCAAACGAATGCCATTATCTTCTATCACTATCCTGCGCTGTTTGTATAAGCCGCCTATCGCTTGCTTGAACACCTTCTTGCTGACCGCAAAGGTATCGTAAATCACTTCGGGCGGACTTTTGTCGGTCAACGCGACGTAGCCGCCGTGTTTTTCCAGCGTCGACAAAATCTTTTCGGCGGTGCCATCCACCCTTACACCGTATTTTTCCAGACTCAGGATTACGTCCAATCGCCTGTCCGGACGCACTTTCTTGACGAAGCCCTTAAGCTTCTGCCCCCGTTTCAGCGGCTGAAATACCTCGTTTTTATACAGCACGCCCCAATATTTATGATCGACCACGACTTTGAAACCCAACTCGGTGAAATCGGCAACGATCAAATCCACCGCTTGTCCGTCCTTGTAATAGAAAGCCTCATCTTGAATGAAGTCGTCCAATAACATCGAGGCCGCGATGCGATTGTGCTCATCCAGAAACAATCGCACCAGAACGTTTCGTCCCTCGACCAATTTACCTTTCTGTTCACTGAACGGTAACAGCAAATCCTTAGGCAAGCCCCAATCCAGGAAAGCACCGGCATGGCTCAGCGATACCACCTTCAGCCAGGCCACTTCGTCGACCTGCGCCCTGGGAGTTTGAGTGGTAGCGACGATCTGGTTCTTGCCGTCTATATAAACAAACACCCTAAGACTATCCCCTACCTGGCCGGTCGCCTTATCCGCCAGCGCAATTTCGCCCATCTCGCCGCCGTCGAAAAATAACTGACCGTCGCGTAGCTCGCTGACGGATAAGGTATTGAATTTGCCCAGCTCCAACATATCGACTCTCCGCGTACCCAATTATATTTCCGCCAAATTACCCTTATCTTCCAACCAGCTCTTGCGATCGGCGGCGCGTTTTTTCGCCAACAACAAGTCCATGCGCTCGAAGGTTTCGTCGTTTTCTTCTATGGTCAATTGCACCAGCCGCCGGGTATCGGGGTTCATCGTGGTTTCCCTAAGCTGCGGAGGATTCATCTCGCCCAAGCCTTTGAAGCGCTGGATATTGATTTTGCCGGTCAGTTTTTCGGCTTCGATCAGATTCAGCACGCCCTGTCTTTCCTGCTCGTCCAGCGCGTAAAACACCTTCTTGCCCACGTCAATCCGGTACAGCGGCGGCATCGCCACGAACACATGGCCGGCCCTGACCAGGGCCTTGAAGTGGCGGAAAAACAGCGCACATATCAAGGTCGCGATATGATTGCCGTCCGAGTCGGCATCGGCCAAGATGCAGATCTTGCCGTAGCGCAGGTTTTGCAAATCCTCGCTGTCGGGCTCTATGCCCAATGCCACCGCGATGTCGTGCACCTCTTGCGAAGCCATCACTTCGCCGGAGTCCACTTCCCAGGTATTCAAGATTTTTCCGCGCAAAGGCATGATGGCCTGGAATTCGCGGTCTCTCGCCTGCTTGGCCGAACCGCCGGCCGAATCACCCTCGACCAGAAACAGTTCGGTACGACTGATATCCTGGGCCGAGCAATCGGCCAGCTTGCCGGGCAAGGCCGGGCCGCTGGTGATCTTTTTGCGGATGATTTTCTTGCCGGCTTTCAGCCGCTTCTGAGCGCTGGCCAGGATGATCTCGGCGATTTTCTCGCCTTCCTGCGGATGCTGGTTCAACCACAGACTGAAAGTATCCTTGGCGACGCCGGACACGAAGGTCACGCATTCGCGCGAACTCAGTCTTTCCTTGGTCTGACCGGAAAATTGCGGGTCTTCCAGCTTCACCGACAACACGAAGTGGCAGCTTTCCCAAACGTCTTCCGGCGCGATCTTGACCCCGCGAGGCAGCAGATTGCGGAAATCGCAAAATTCGCGCATCGCCTCCGTCAAACCCGCGCGCAGGCCGTTGACGTGAGTACCGCCCTGGGCGGTCGGCACCAGATTGACGTAACTTTCGGCGATGGTTTCCGGCAAGCTATCCTGAGTCCATACTATACCCCACTCCACCGCTTCGTTGCTGGCAACCATATTCGCCATGAAGGGCTGCTGCGGAAAAATTTCTACGTCTCCTACCCTATCCAGCAGATATTCCTGCAGGCCGTTTTGATAGCACCATTCGAATTTTTCGTCGCTGAGCTCGGAATTCAGCGTGATTTTCAGGCCCGGACACAAGACCGCCTTGGCCCTCAGAACATGTTTCAGCTTGGATACCGATACCCGATTGGAGTCGAAATATTTGCCATCCGGCCAAAAATGTACGCTGGTGCCGGTGTTGTTCTTGCCGACGGTATTGATTTGCTGCAATTCGCTGGCTTTCTCACCGCCGGCGAACTCCATCTGATATACCCCTCCGCCGCGCTTGATCTCCACCAGCAGTTTTTCGGACAAGGCGTTGACTACCGATACGCCCACCCCGTGCAGACCGCCGGAGAATTGATAATTCTTGTTGGAGAACTTGCCGCCGGCGTGCAACTGGGTCAGGATCACTTCGACACCGGGAATGCCCTGCTCCGGATGAATGTCGACCGGCATGCCGCGGCCGTCGTCGACCACCTTGACCGAGCCGTCTTTATACAGGGTGACTTCTATGCTTTTGGCGTGGCCGGCCAGCGCCTCGTCCACGCTGTTGTCGACCACCTCCTGTACCAGGTGATTGGGACGGGTGGTATCGGTGTACATGCCGGGGCGTTTACGCACAGGATCCAGGCCGCTCAACACCTCTATCGCGGCGGCGTTATATTCGTTGGTCATTGTTACTCATCATTGGCTGTCGATTCATACTATAATGCTCGGTCTTTCTGAGCACTGATACACCCATTATATGTCGAGAAGAAAAAGCGCATCTCAATTTGAAGAGGCGATGGAAGAATTAGAGAAGCTGGTCGAGCAAATGGAACGCGGCGACATCTCGTTGGAAGAATCCCTGAAATCCTTCGAACGCGGCATCAAACTGACTCGCACCTGCCAGCAAGCCCTGCAGGAAGCCGAGCAAAAAGTACAAATCCTGTTGGAAAAAAACGGCCAACAAAGCCTGGAGCCCTTTAACGATGAGTAAACTAAAAGCCTACCTGACCGCCAGCCAAAACCGGGTCGAACGCGCATTGGACGCCCGCCTGCCCGCAGAAAACATTCTGCCGCAGACCTTACATGAAGCCATGCGCTACAGCACGATGAACGGCGGCAAGCGCATGCGCCCCATGCTGACTTACGCCACCGGCCTGGCCCTGGGTTTGAACGAAGACGTCCTCGATGCACCCGCCTGCGCGGTGGAATGCATACACGTTTATTCATTGATACACGACGATTTGCCGGCCATGGACAACGACGACCTGCGCCGCGGCAAACCGACTTGTCATAAAGCTTACGACGAAGCCACCGCTATTTTAGCCGGTGACGCATTGCAAGCCATGGCTTTCGAGATATTGGCCAACGACCCGTCTATCCAAGTCGGCCCGGATGCTAGATTGAAAATGATCAGTACGCTGACCCGGGCCAGCGGTTCGCAAGGCATGGTAGGCGGACAAGCCATAGATCTCGGCTCCGTCGGCCGAAAACTGACGCTGCCGGAACTGGAAAACATGCACATCCACAAAACCGGCGCATTGATCCGCGCCAGCGTCAATCTGGCCGCGTTGTCCAAGCCCGACCTCGATGCCGACGTCGCCAAAAAACTGGACCATTATGCCAAATGCATAGGCCTGTCGTTTCAGGTCAAGGACGATATCCTGGATATAGAAAGCGACACGGAAACCCTGGGCAAAACCCAGGGCAAGGACATGGATAACGACAAACCGACTTATCCGGCCTTGCTGGGTATGGCCGGCGCCAAGCAAAAAGCCCAGGAATTACATGAGCAGGCGGTCGAAAGTTTGGCAGGCTTCGGCGACGAAGCCGACTTATTGCGCGAATTATCGCTTTACATCATCGAGCGCAGCCACTGATTACAAGCCCGATGATTACAAGGAATTTATAACGACATGGCTCTTTCCAAAAACTTCCCCTTACTCAATTCAATTCATAGTCCGGCCGACATTCGCCTATTAAGCAAGACTCAGCTCAAGCAATTGGCCGACGAAGTACGCGCCTACCTGACCCACACGGTCAGCATCTCCGGCGGCCACTTCTCTGCAGGGCTAGGCACCGTGGAGCTGACAGTGGCCTTGCATTACGTCTATAACACCCCGGTCGATCAGTTGGTTTGGGACGTGGGACATCAGGCTTATCCGCATAAGATCCTGACCGGGCGCAAGGAACGCATGCCGACCATACGCACTTTGGGCGGGGTGTCAGCCTTTCCGGCGCGGGACGAGAGCGAATACGACGCCTTCGGGGTCGGCCATTCCAGCACCTCTATCAGCGCGGCGCTGGGCATGGCCATTGATTCGCAATTACGCGGCGAAGACAAGAAGATGGTCGCCATCATCGGCGACGGTTCGATCACCGGCGGCATGGCCTATGAGGCGATGAACCATGCCGGCGACGTGAATGCCAATCTGCTGGTCATTTTGAACGACAACGACATGTCGATCTCGCCGCCGGTCGGGGCGATGAATAATTATCTGACCAAGGTGTTGTCCAGCAAGTTTTATTCCTCGGTGCGCCAGGAAAGCAAGAAGGCTTTGGCGAAGATGCCTTCGGTCTGGGAGATTGCCCGTAAGACCGAGGAACACGTCAAAGGCATGATAGTGCCGGGCACCTTGTTCGAGGAATTAGGCTTCAATTATTTCGGCCCCATCGACGGCCACGATGTGGATATGCTGGTCTCGACGCTGGAGAATTTAAAGGATTTGACAGGCCCCGTGTTCCTGCACGTGGTCACCAAGAAAGGCAAGGGCTACGCGCCGGCAGAGAAAGATCCTTTGGCCTATCACGGCGTGCCGGCCTTCGATCCGACCAAGGATTTTCTACCCAAGGCCGCACCGTCGCCGCATCCGACCTACACCGAGGTGTTCGGCCGCTGGCTGTGCGACATGGCCGCCCAAGACGAGCGCTT
>JAQTYP010000253.1 GCA_028688235.1 Methylomonas sp. | reverse complement strand
TATGTGCTCAGCGACGACGGCGCGCAGGCCGATGAAATCGACAAGCTGTTGTGGACTTTTCGAGCCGGCAGTTTCGTACCTCACCAACGTTACCAAGACACGCTACCGGCTTACAAAAATACCATACTGATCGGCGGGCCAGACATTCCCGCCGACTGGCGGAACGTCGTCGTCAATTTATCCAGGCATTTTCCGCCTGCCCACGCCCCGACGGAACGCATCATCGAAATCCTGGATGACAGCGAAGAAAGCAAACAGGCCGGCAGACAGCGTTACCGGCATTACCTGGACACAGGCCTGGAGATCCTTACCCACAAACAGGAATTACGGGGTTGGACGGAATCTCGGGCTCAGAAGGGATAACGGTTGTTTCTTGGGCTTTAAATGAGTGTCCGAGCCATCAACGCTTTATATCGGCAGGGAGGTGTTTGACGCCGTCGAACTTGGCTCCAATGGTTGTCGCATCCTTGAATATCGCATCGTGCAGTTTGGCGGATGACAAATTGGCACCGGTCAAATCGGCGCCAGTCAGATCCGCGCCATCCATGTCGGCCGAATAGAGATCGGTGTTTTTCAGTTTGGCCCGGTTCAACTTCGCATGCTTCAGCATGGCCCGGCCGAATTGGCTGTTACTGAGATCGGCTCCGCTCAAATTTGCGCCTTTCAAATTGGCTCGCATCAGACCCATGGACTGGTTTTTCATGTCTGCAGCCCAATCGGCGTTGCTGATATTGGCGTTGCTGAAATTTGCACCTTCCATCACCGCGATAACCCGGCTACCGTTGAAATTGGCGCCCGTGGCGTCGGCGTGCATTAAGCTGACGCCGAAAATGCTGGTGTTGGATAAATCCGCACCGACCAGTTTGATACGGGTCATCACGGTCAAATCCAGATTCAGTCCGGACATGTTTGTACGGCTAAAATCGGAACGGCGCAAATCGGCCCCCCATAAATCGGCATTGCGAAAATCCAGGCCGGACAAATCCATGTCGGTCAAATCCTTGCGCCGTAACGGTGCCGGATGCTGCTTATCGGCTTTGGCCAACAATTGCTCGACCTCGGTGCGGGTCATTTCGCCGGCACTAAGGGTGCCGGCCGCCAGCGCCGCCAATAGCAGCGCGGAAAGCCTGATTGATTTATGCATCTCGCCTCCTGAACATAAATGATGGATTGACCGGCGGGAGCATACCACCGGCGAAACGCTTACGTCGATCATAGATAAGCCACCACCAAACCGGCAAATACCGCCAGACCGAACCAATTGGCATTCAAAAAGGCTTTGAAACAGTCCGGCTTATGAAAATGAAAAATCAACTTTTGCTGGTAGGCTGATAAACCCGCCGCGGCCAGCAAGCCGGCATAATAAGGCCAATCCAAGCCTCGCATGTTGCCTACCATGAACAATAAACCGAGGATGACGATCTGCAAAGCTCCGGTAATTTCCCGCACTCGCTTGCCGAACAATATCGCGGTGGACTTGACGCCGATTTTCAAATCGTCGTCGATATCGACCATCGCGTACATGGTGTCGTAAACCAACGCCCACAGCAGCACCGCCAGATACAGAATCCAGCCGACCACCGGTATCTCGTTGGTTTGCGCGGCGAACGCCATAGGCACCGCAAAGCCGAACGCCGCACCCAAATAGGCCTGAGGCAAATGGGTAAAACGTTTCATGAAAGGATAACTTGCCGCTAGAAAGGCGCCGACGAAGGACAGAGCGATCGTGTAGAGATTCATCAGCAACACCAGCCCGAACGCGGTGAGGCACAACACGGCAAACACGATCAGCGCCTCCTTGGAGCTGACCTTCCCGGCGGCGATGGGCCGCAGCTTGCAACGGTCGACATGGGGGTCGAAATCCCTGTCGGCATAATCGTTGATCACGCAGCCCGCCGCCCGCATCAACACCACGCCGGCGACGAATACCGCCAGCACCAGCATATCGGGCCGGCCGTCGCCGGCGATCCACAAGGCCCACAAGGTTGGCCAGAGCAAAATCAAAATGCCGATGGGTTTGTCGAAGCGGGCTAGGAGCCAGTATTGATGGAGGCGGTCTTTGAGTGTGTCCATGTATCGGAATGCTCGGTATCGTCTGGCACGGTTTGCCAAGGAGGTATGGTTGCCGGTATTTTAAAGCAAATTGCCAAGAGAATTCCGGTATGTCTACCTTGTAGAATTTTCGCGACCGCCGCCCCGTTGCAGTTTATCGCTCCATCCGATACAACGACGGTAACTTCATCGTTATCGCCCAGCACGCGTAGCCTGGATGAAACGAAGCGCAATCCGGAATTTGATGTCTTAACGCCCTGGATTGCTTTTAGCTACGCTAGCTTCAATCGCCATTCTCGTTCGGAGCTTAAACGATGGCGTGAAAAGCATGACGTTTTTAACCCGGAATCTGATCGATGCGCTCATTGCCTTAGTCTAAAGCACTCGATTTTTCCAACTAGTTGACCGTTTTTTGGGGTTGCGGAGATGCAGTCGACCCTAAGCTGCCTCACAAGTTGTTATTTGAGCGGCTGGTTAATCGCACATTGCGGACCGATTTAAAATGGAAGCGTTGGTGCTGAGTACGAACTACAACACGACAATCCTTCAACCGACACCAAAACATCATTTACCAAAATTAACATTAAAGGATTAACCGGGTAATGATATAGAGATTCTTATCGTCATACTTTCCATCCCTAATCGGTTCGGCAACTCCTATAGCTATTGGCTATACTATCCTGCAACTAATTTCTTAGAGAGCATTCAGTGATTGAACCCGATACGACCTTACGCATTAAATCGATCAAGGTCACAGGATTGTTTGGCCTTTACGATCATGACGTAACCTTGAAGGAAGATCGAGTAACCGTGATACATGGTCCTAATGGTGTTGGCAAGACCGTTTTTCTGAAGCTGACAAACGCCTTTCTAAGAGGCAATTATCATGAAATCATAACGGTTCCATTCGAGTCCTTTGAAATAAACTTTGCCGATAATAGCTTAGCTCGGATTCATGTTGAACAAGAGCCAAGCGACCCTAGAAGAATACAGCTGATTTTTAAAAACTCTGAGGGCATATCTGAAGAATTAACGTTAGATTCAGAGCGGCTTAGCCCAAAACGGTTTTCTGAACGAATCTCAGACTCTCTGCCATTCCTCATCCAAATAGCACCAAATGAGTGGATTGACAGACGAACAGAAGAGGCAATTGGCCCAGATGAGTTGATTGCCTTGGTAAATGAGTTTGATCCCAAGCTGGCAAAGAAATGGGTGGTACGTGAGCCTAAAGGGCTGCGAGAATTTCGCGAGCGAATTAATGTGCACCTCATAGAAGCTCAACGTCTAATTAGATTGACAAACGTATCTGGGGATTGGCGGTTTCGATCAAATCGGGAACGTGCAACCACAAATACCGTTCAAGAATATTCGCGCGACTTAAAGCGCAAGTTGGAAGGTACGCTTGCAACTTATGCTAAACACTCACAAAAGTTGGATCAAACTTTCCCTCAGAGGTTGCTCCAAGGGATAGTTGATCCACTAACAATTGATCAGCTCAAGGTTGAGTTACAGCAAGTTGAGGAAACTAGAAATCGCTTAAAGAGAATAGGCATTCTTGACGGTGGTGAATCCACCCAGGATACCTATCCGTTGCAAATTTCTAAACTTGATAGCATGCAATCAGGTCAACTCCCTGTTATGTCCGTTTATGCACGAGATACCAAACAAAAGCTTGCAGTCTTAGAGGAGCTATCCGAACGGATTGAGATTTTACTGGATGTCCTCAACAGAAAATTCACAAATAAGCAGGTAACAATTTCTCGTGAATCAGGTATTGCAATATTGGGCAAGGGTGGAAATCCTATTCCAATAACGGCGCTTTCATCGGGTGAACAACATGAATTGGTGCTTTTGTACGATCTTTTATTCAAGGTAAAACCAAACACCCTTGTACTCATAGATGAACCAGAGTTATCGCTTCATATTAGTTGGCAAAAGGGTTTTATGGATGATCTGTTGGAGATTATTCGACTTGCTCATTTTGACGTCCTCATTGCTACGCATTCCCCTTATATTGTAGGGGATCGCTCTGATCTACTTGTAATCCTTTCTTCCGAAAGTTAAGTCTCATAATCAATATGGTTATAAGCGCGCTTAACACAAGCAAGACGCCAGGAATCATCGTTACTGAAATCAGAATGATGAGCTCGACGTTTAAGGGGATTCATTTCCTAGTCGAAGGCATTGATGACAGCAAATTTTGGAAACATCGTCTTAATTCTAGTAACGTAGCTATCGTTAATTGTGAAGGAAAGTTAAATCTCCTTGGAGCGGCTGTTGATATTTTTAACGCTGCCATACCTGGTGTTACGGGTGTTTACGATGCTGACTTTGATCGATTACTGGGCATATCGCATTTACCAAATTTCGTAGTTCCAACAGACGCCAATGATCTTGAAGTTACTCTTTTGATGAGTGGCGCATTGAATATTTTTCTCTCTGAATATGCTGATGCTGAACTGCTCGACGATTTTGAAAGCACCTCAGGTGTTTCAGTCTCTGAGCAAATCGAGCGAACATCTCGAGAGTTTGGCCGACTTAGGTTTCTGAGTAACTTTGCGGGTCATCGTGTTGACTTTGATCAACTTTCTCCTTACCGCTTTGTATCGATCGATGATTGGTCTCTGGATCATGCAGCCTTGAAGAATGAGTATGCTACGCTTGCATCATTAAGTATTCAGGATTTAGAAACCATGCTCGAAGTGCACTGCTCGCAAGTCCTTCCAGCTTGGGCTTATTCACAAGGTCACGATGCAGTTCGCATACTTGCAAGAGGCATTCGCCGTGTTATTGGACGACGTCAAATGGATGAACAGGATGTTGCTAGAGTACTTCGGATTGCTTACTCAAAGCAGATGCTTGAGCAAACAGATATGTATGCATTGCTTTGCGGGATTCAAGGGACATTGCCCTTACCACTTTTTGCTTGAAATAGAGTAGTTACAAATTCAGAAAACATCATCTAAGTGAGCTCGCATTTATCTGGTATTCACTGATCTTTGAAAGACAAAAGATCAAGACATGTAGTTCGGCGCATGCCTTGAATGGCAAGCATCTGGTCGGCACCTGTCGTTAGGCTTAATTTATCGATTATCTCTTTTTGGCCATTCCCGCCCGTTCAATCAACCAACAGCAAAATCTACATGCAGCATATCTCCCCTCAAAATTTCCAAGAATAAGAAAAGCGCTAAAAATTCCAACAGGCTTAATCAACCCTGCGTCTTGTCCCTAATCGTCTGAATAATCCCCGTCGTCGAATGCCCCTCGATAAACGACAAAATCTTCACCTCGCCGCCGTTGGCCAGCACGCTGTCGTGGCCGGCGATGCTGGTAATGTCGGTGTAATCGCCGCCCTTGACCAGAATGTCCGGTAGCAGCTGATCGATCACTTGTTTCGGCGTGTCTTCCTCGAAAGCCACGACCCAATCCACGCATTCCAATGCCGCGAGCATTTCCATCCGGTGATCCAAAGGGTTGACGGGGCGCTCCGGGCCTTTAAGGCGTTGCACCGAAGCGTCGCTGTTGACCAGCACCACCAGGCGGTCGCCCAGGGTCTTGGCCTGTTGCAGAGAGCGGACGTGACCGGGGTGCAGGATGTCGAAGCAGCCGTTGGTGGCGACGACTTTTTCGCCGTTATGTTT
>JAQTYP010000252.1 GCA_028688235.1 Methylomonas sp. | reverse complement strand
GTCGGCTCGGCTGTTGTACAAATATCTAAAGGATTTGATTTCCGACCAATCTCTTCGGCATTCCGCTGTAGACGCGGATGAATCGGCGGAGGGCTTAGCCGATGGTGAAATCGGTTAGCGGCAGTCGATTTTATGTCGCCCCGGACTTGGATGGGGCTATTCATCTGTCGAAATTTCGGGCGTGATTTGGGCTTGCGTCCTTAAATTGCGCATTTGACGCAAGATCCAGCGTTGTCTCCGCAGTAGATATTGACTGGGTTGGTCCGCTTTTAGCGCTTTAGGGTTGGGTAGGGTTGCAGCCAAGAGCGCGGCCTGCTCGGCCGATAGCCGTTGGGCCGATACGCCGAAATAGTGGCGGCTCGCGGCCTCGATGCCGTATAAATGGTCGCCGAATTCGCAAATATTTAAATACATTTCCAGTATTCTGGTTTTGCTCCAGAAAAGCTCTATCAGCAACGTGAACCAGGCTTCCAGTGCCTTGCGCCCGAAGTTTCTGGCGGGGCTCAGGAATAGGTTTTTTGCCACTTGCTGGCTAATGGTACTCGCCCCACGTAGCTTTTCACCTTTTAAATTGTTGTTGTAGGCTTGGTAAATCGCGTCGAAATCAAATCCGTGGTGTTGAAAAAAACGCTGATCTTCTGCGGCGATCACGGCGGCGAAAGCCTGTTTCGAAATACGTGAGCGAGTAATCCAGCGGTGGTCTATCGAATGTAAGCTCTTACCCGCGATCAAGTCGTTTATGTGTTCATGCAGCATAAATGCCGAGGTGTTGGCGGGCGCGAAGCCTAATAAGCCTACAAGCGCAATCGAGCCTGTGAACAACGTTAGCGTAAGGGCTGTCAGGATGCGTTTGATGCGTTTAGATAAAGCGGTCATGCTGACGATGGGCTGTGATTAGGTGACAAGTCTGGCAATTCCATCTGACGATTGGGCTCATTGGACAGGATTATTATCCTTGATTCTACCCGCGATGGAACAGGGTTCCGCGGTACGCTTAAGCTTGAGAAATCGTTTTGTTCACAAAAATCACCAAGTTTTCAAATAGTTGCCAATGTTGGGGGACTGTCAAAACGGTGAATGGAAAATCAGAATGACAAGCCGGTTTGCTTCGTGTATTTCGTGCTTTTCGTTGGTCGGTTGCAGTTTTTAGGCTAAACCGATGCTCGAGCATTATTGGTTTTTCGCTGGCGAAATGCGTAGATTAAGGTGTGTGATATCGCTCAACTGACAGGCTAAATAACATAGTTTCGAGTTGTGGATGGCTGGTATTTTTATAAATTATTGTATTTACTGGATAATTGTTGTTGGCACGATTTTGGCAATATTATTTGCAGGTGTCAGGGATTTTTGGTTCTCTCCCCCGTGAACATGGAAATTTAGATGCCAAGGAATAAAACCGAATAGCGGCATAGGGAAATTGCTGCTATTCGGCAGGGATGGTTCGTTCCCAGTCAAATTCGTTCTCCGCGGCTAGTCGCCGTCCAAATTCATTCTTCGATCAATTGGGGCGTGGCTTCCAAGGTTGTGTTTCCCAGGCGTGATGGAATCAATATTTTATTGTGGCGAGTTCCGTGTTGTATGATCGTCACTCGATGCGATGATTTTGAGATTGGGTTTGTATGATTTGGATACATAACAGACGTCTTTTGGCGTTTTGCGTTGCGGCTTTTTTGTTTGCGGGTCGGGGGTTTGCCGGAGACTCGGCTGCTGAGTGGGCAGCGGTCGTTACGCCGACGAAAACTCTGGCCGGACAGAGTATTGGTGGGTATGCGGCGGGCTGTATCGGTGGTGCCGTTGCCTTGCCTTTGTCTGGAATTGGTTATCAGGTCATGCGGGTGTCGCGGCATCGCTATTATGGGCACGCCGATCTGATTCGTTTTGTGCGGCACATGGGTGAATTTGTGGCTGATGAAGGGCTGGGTTCGTTGTTAGTCGGCGACCTGGGGCAGCCGCGCGGAGGGCCTACGCCCAGCGGTCATCGAAGTCATCAAACCGGTTTGGATGTCGATATCTGGTTTTTGACGTTAAGTCAGTCGAACAATCGTCTGCTGACGGAGCATGAAAGAGAGGTGTGGCGGGCGCCTTCCATGATAAAAGCCGATTCGGGCAAAATAGACCATGAGCAGTGGACCGATGCTGATGCAAAAATTCTACAGATGGCGGCGTCACAGCCTGAAGTCGATAGGGTATTTGTCAATCCGGGGATTAAGAGGGAGTTATGCGAACGCAATGCTGATCTGTCTGCGGCCTGGTTGCGCAAAATTCGCCCATGGTGGAAGCATGATGATCATTTTCATGTGCGTTTGAAATGTCCGGATGGTAATTCTCACTGCAATAACCAGGAGCCTCTGCCTGAGGGCTTAGGGTGTGGTGCGAGTTTGGCCTGGTGGTTTTCGAAGGAGGCTCAATTGCCCGGAAGAAAAACGCAGTCGCCGCAGCCCGCATTGCCGGCCTTGTGCGAACAAATTATCAATGGCGAAGCGCTTGCGCAGCAATAGAGTTAATCGGTTCGAAGTGACGCGGTAGTAAACAAAGCCTGGAATTTGTTTTTGCCGGTATTGGCTTTGCGTTGTTGCGCGTGGGCCAGTGCCAGTTTTGCTTCGTTTTGTAATTGTGTGTCTGCAAAAATCTGCTGTTTTCTGACCGGGGAATGTACCGCTTTTCGAAAATAGGCTTCCGCTTCCGCTAGCCGATCTTGGCGAAGCAGGAAGTCGGCATAAAAGTAATTGGCATCGATGCCGTTCGGATTAATCGTTAGGCTGGTTTTTAGCAAGTGCTCCGCTATGTCGTCATCGCCGAATGAAACCGGCCAGCCGGGCAGCATGTAATACAGGCTACCCAATGTGACATAGGCCGAGCCATCCAGTGCGCGAGGAGCGATACGTATGGCCTCTTCCAGTAGATTTTTGGCTTTTTCCAGGGTGGTTAGTGCCTCGAGTGAGGATTCGAATGCTGCATTGGTCGCCATGATGGTGGCGAGCCAGATTTTGGGCTCGGCCGCCGTTGGAAAGCGAGTGGCCAATTTCGCGGCTTTTTCCAGTAATAGCGGGTAAGTCTGTTTTTGTCGGGTTTCGTCGGCTTGATAGTACGCCGACGCCCAGTCGCTTTCCAGGCTGTCGATAGCCGAATTCAGCTCCGACGCCAGTAGCGGCTTCATAAAAAGTATCAGAAAAACAACAAGAGTGGCTTTATTCATACAGAAAATATAGATCATTGCCGATCATATTTCAATATAGGGTTTAAATTATTGTTCTTTATTCCAATTTTTATAAGGATTTTGGCTCAGGTTATTGTTGTAGTAGCGCAAATCGTCTGTGACTTCGATGCCTATCCATGTCGGTCTTGCAAAAGATTCACCAATTTGCGACAACTCCACTTCGGCCACGACCAGACCGGCATTATCGCCCATGAATTCATCGATTTCCCAAATGTGGCCTTCGTGATGGACGAAATGGCGCATTTTTTCGACCAAGGGTTTGTGGCAAAGATCGTCTAAGATTGTATTGGCGTCTTGTAACGGAATTTCGTATTCGAATTCCTGCCTATGAGTTCCTATCGTGGCGCTCTTGATATTCAGCCAGGCGTGGCTGTCGGATATCCTTACCCTCACCGAGCTAAGAGGGCTGCTGCTGAGATAACCCTGCTTGTAATGAACGGAATGGTCAATATGATCGCGCCAATTGTCGTTGGCTAATAGAAACTTATGTTCGACTTCGAGTGCCATAGGATTATTCCCCGTAAAGATTGGTGATTTGCTGGAATTCTTTATTATAATACTGGGTTATTAGCGCCAGGGCCTTGGCTCGAACGCTATTGTTGCTGTTCATTCAATCAGGAGAATAAAGATGGCTTTTGAATTACCTGCATTACCGTACGCTAACGACGCATTGGCTCCGCATATTTCCCCCGAAACCATTGAGTATCACTACGGCAAACATCATCAGACTTATGTGACCAATCTGAATAATCTGGTTCCTGGCACTGAGTTCGAAGGCATGTCTTTGGAAGACATCGTCAAAAAATCCTCCGGCGGCATTTTCAATAATGCGGCTCAAGTCTGGAATCATACTTTCTATTGGAACTGTCTGTCTCCCAACGGCGGTGGCGCTCCAACCGGCGGTTTGGCCAATGCCATAGACCGGACTTTCGGTTCTTTCGAGCAGTTCAAGGAAGAGTTCACCAAATGTGCCGTAACTACCTTCGGTTCCGGTTGGGCCTGGCTGGTGAAAAACGCCAACGGTACGTTGGAACTGGTCAGTACCAGCAATGCCGGTTGCCCTTTGACTGCCGGGCAAACGCCGATTTTGACTTGCGACGTGTGGGAGCATGCTTACTACATCGATTACCGCAATGTGCGTCCAAAATATTTGGAAGCGTTTTGGGCTTTGGTTAACTGGGAGTTTGCCAGCGCCAATTACGAAGCTTAACGAATTGACGTGATTTTATAAAAGGTCGGCATGGATAACCCATGCCGACCAATCTAAAAAGCAATCAGACGTTCCGACCTAATGTTTATCTTCATGGCAACGGCAGGGGGTATTCGGCAAGCGTCGCCGCAACCGGTTGCGACAGTAAGTGTTCGATAAACCCACAAGCCTGATTTAAATTTTCCGTTGCGACCTCGCTCGGCGATGTTCCGAGTTCGAATGCTTCGGTTTTGATGCTGAGTAAAAAACTGGGCGGCGGCATGTGGCCTATGACCGTTTCGAAAACTTGCAACAAGGCCCAAGGACTCATGGCATGAGTCGTATAACTATTATCGCGCCGGGCTTGGAGGCGATTGAAGCTAAAGGCCGAGGTAATTGCGACCGATGCATCGACGAATATCACCAGTTCGCGCCCCTGCAGGTCTAATGCGTGCTCGATTTGCAATTGAAAGTCGGTTTGCAGTTCTGTCGAGGCCAGATCGGCCCGCCGTTCCAGATATTCCAGCAGCAGCGGACCGACGGCATCGTCGCCACGGCTCAGATTGCCGTAACCGAATACCAGGATGGGTTTGATCATGGCTGACCGCGTTCGAAGGTTCCGTCACCATAGCGAATCAGTTTGTCTATCAACTGCCCAGCGGCGTTAAGCAATTCCAGTTGCAGCGGCATCTTGCCGATAGCATGGGTGGCACACGACAAGCAGGGGTCGTAGGCCCTGATTGCTACCTCGAGATTGTTCAACAAGGGTTCGCTCAATTCCTTGCCGGACAAATATTGGGCCGCCACTTGCCGGACCGACTCGTTCATACCCATATTGTTGCTGGTGGTCGATACGATCAAATTGGCTTTGGTGACGATGTCGTTGTCGTCGATTTGGTAATGGTGGAACAATGTGCCGCGCGGCGCTTCGATGACGCCTATGCCTTCGTAACGCTTTTCGCCCTTGGCCGTCAGATCGTTGCTCATGATGTCCGGATCGTGCAGCAAAGTCTTGATGCTTTCGGCGCAGTGTAATGTCTCGATCAGGCGTGCCCAATGGAAAGCCAAGGTGCTGTGTACCATCGCTTCGCCTGAATGTTGTTTGAATTCGACCCGAGCCGCTTCCGCGAGCGGTGTGTCGATGAAATCGCAGTTATTGACCCGGGCTAAGGGACCTACCCGATACCAACCGCCCGCCTTGCCAATAGAGGTCAGGTAAGGGAATTTCATATAACTCCATGAGCGCACTTCTTCGTGTATTAGGTCGGTATAGTGGCAATAATCGAAATGGTCT
>JAQTYP010000251.1 GCA_028688235.1 Methylomonas sp. | reverse complement strand
GGGTCGAGGAAAACGTCTTGGCGGGCGGTGCCGGCAGCGCGATCACCCAATGCCTGCAAGAACAGAAAATCCTGATGCCGGTCTTGAATCTGGGTCTACCAGATCGATTCGTCGAACAAGGCGGGCGCGAGGAACTCTTGAGCCTGGTCGGACTCGATGTCGGGGGGATTTTGGAAAAAATCGAGGCATTCGATGCCTAAACCCCGATGTTTTGACATTGGTGTAAAGAGAGGGGCTTTCTTATCATGAGAATCTCGCAGAACGACTATGCTCGATTGCATTACTACCCAGGGCTTATCCATCATTTTCGTCGATGATGATGGAGCCATCGGCGGCCCAATTGACTTTGGTAATTCCTGGCTCCGCGGCTTCCAGCGCCCTTAATATGGCGTCTTTTTCATTCAGCAAGGTTTGTTGTTCGCGCACCCGATCGGCTAAGCGCTTGTTTTCGATCAAAAGCCTTTGGTGCATCAGGCCATTTTCGATCGCATTCAGAATCTCGGCATTGCTCCAGGGCTTGTTGATGAACCGAAAAACCTGGGCCTCGTTGATAGCCTGTTGCACGCCCTCGAGGTCTGCCTGCCCCGTTAACATCAAACGTATTGCATCCGGCTGCAGGAGCTTGAAAAACATTAAAAACTCGATACCGTTGATTCCCGGCATGCGGTAATCGGAAATCACTATATCGAACTTATGTTGCTTTGCCAGCTGTAAAGCTTCTTCCCCACTCGTAGCGGTGGTAATTTGATACTGTCTCAGCAACCGCGACAATGACGTTAAGATGTTGGGTTCATCGTCAACCAGTAAAATGCTGACTTCTTGCTCATTCATGTTTTCCCCTCGCACTGGCAATCGGCCAAAGTTTAGCCTGAATTGCTAATCAAGCGAGAGATAAAATACGATCTTCGGCAATCGGCCTTTATATTGGTATTCGATAGCCCGGTGTTTACCGCTTAACCGGCACCAAAAGCAGGAAAATACACGAAAGACTTAGCGAGGTCAGTCGCCATCCTTGGCTCTTAACGCATCCAAGCCACAGGATCCCGTGCGGCCTTATACCCGCAATAGGGCTTTTACCAATTTTTCCGAAAGCTGTTCCTCGACGAATTGCGGTTCGTTTGGTGGATAAAGCAAGACCTCATCGATTTCATAGCCATATTCCTTGGCGAGAACGAGCAGTTCTTTGAGTTTCTGACAAGCCTTTAATTTTTCTTTGAGCCCCTCATCGACTTTGGCTTTTTCGGAAAATTCTTTGATTACTTTGATCGACATTGATAACTCCGTGATAAGTCTAAATAGCGGATACCATACCCGCAAACAAATCCACGCAAAATATAGGCCATTTCACTCAATCGAATCACATTAATTAGATCAATAACTTAGCCAAATATCCAACCAAGACATCCAAATTCCAGACAATTCTCGCGGTTGAATTGTCGTAAATGCGACATCGACAAACAATGCTGGAGTCGTAGACCGCGAAGTGAATCCAGACCGCACGGATAGCTATAATTCAAGACTACCCTCCATGGCTCAGGATGCCTGCGTTCTGAGGGCATGACGACACTGGTGTATAACGATGAACGCTGGACAAATAAAACGCCCGTATGCGAAAAACGCATACGGGCGAGGTACTACGGTCTAACCAATCAGGCGTAAGTAGGCTGAAACGCTTGCTCCGGATCGGCAACCGGACAATTGTTGACGCTGTCCCAATAGGGTGACAGTTTGCGCAAGGCCGCGACGATGTCAGGCATCACCTTCAACACTTCGTCGACCTCGTGCATGCTGTTGTAACGCGAGAACGAAAAGCGTATCGTGCCGTGAGCTGCGGTATACGGAATATCCATAGCCCGCATCACGTGCGAGGGCTCCAGCGAACCCGAGGTGCAGGCCGAACCGCTGGACGCGGCGATGCCGGCTTTGTTCAACAGCATCAAAATCGCTTCGCCTTCTATGTATTCGAAAGCGATGTCGGTGGTGTTGGGCAGGCGGTTGTTCATATCGCCGGTCACGAAGCTGTGCGGAATCTGTTCGGTAATGCCGCGCTCCAGCCGATCGCGCATGGCCTTGACCTGATTGTTTTCGAACTCCATGTGCTGCATCGCCAGCTCGCAAGCCACGCCTAAACCGACGATGGACGCCGTGTTTTCCGTGCCAGCCCGGCGGCCGCGCTCCTGATGCCCTCCGCGCAGCAGCGGACGGAAACGGGTGCCGCGGCGTAAATAAAGGACGCCTATGCCTTTAGGGGCGTGCAGCTTATGGCCTGACAAGCTGAGCATGTCGATCTTGGTATCCTGCAACATCATCGGAATCTTGCCGACCGCTTGCACCGCATCGGTATGGAACATCACTCCGGCCTCGTGAGCCATCTCGGCCATTTCCACCACCGGAAAGATGGTACCGGTTTCGTTGTTGGCCCACATGACCGAGACGATGGCGACTTGATCGGACAACAGTTTCTTGTAAGACTCCAGATTCAGCCGACCGCATTTGTCCACCGGCATCCTGTGTATCGTGTAACCTTCTTTTTCCAGGTTGTCGACCAGATTCAAGATCGCCGGATGCTCGACTGCCGTCGTGATAATTTCCTTGCGATTCGGCTGGCATTTGATCGCCGATAGAATCGCCGTGGAATCGGACTCCGTACCGCACGACGTAAAAATGATCTCCGAATCGTGCTCGGCCCCCAACAATTCCTGCACCTGGCCGCGGGCCTTCTTGATCGCCTTGGCCACGCCGTCGGCGAAACGGTGAATAGACGACGGGTTGCCGAAATATTCGGTGAAATACGGGATCATCGCATCGACAACGGCCCGGTCGACTTTAGTCGTGGCATTGTTATCCAAATAAATATCAGGCATGACCGGCTCCTTCGATGTTGACCAATTTCGACATTTCCGAAGCAGGAACGACCTTGATGAACTCGCCCAGCACTTCCATCAGCCGTTGTTGGATACCGGCTATCGTCATCGCCGCCATTTGGCAACCGTTGCAGGCACCGGTCATGTTGACGTACGCGGTGTTGCCGATCACTTCGACCAGCTCGACGTCGCCGCCGTCGGCCATCAATTGCGGCCGCAACGCGGTCAACACTTCCTCGATTTTCTTGATGCGTTGCAAGTTGGTCATAGGCTTTTTCTCGGCTTTGGCCGCTTCCGGCTTGGCGACCGGCGCGGCATTCGGATCGAAAGTTTCGCCGCGCTCTTTGAGGACTTTTTCCAGTATCGCTTCGATGTCCTCGTGGCAGGCCGCGCAACCGCCGCCGGCCTTGGTGTAG
Organism: Methylomonas sp.; assembly: GCA_028688235.1. Taxonomy (GTDB): domain Bacteria; phylum Pseudomonadota; class Gammaproteobacteria; order Methylococcales; family Methylomonadaceae; genus Methylomonas. The sequence goes on along the minus strand of JAQTYP010000251.1, from coordinate 2,421 downwards.
TTGGTGACATCCTCGACGGTGCGAAGCTTATTGGCCCAGACCATCTCTTCTATCATCACCGCGTCGATGGCGAAACATTTGCAAACCAAGGCGCCTTCTTCATGATCGTCCTTCCATTCCTCCCCGCGGTAATTGGCGACGGCGGCTTGCAAGGCTTCACGGCCCATCACCGAGCAGTGCATTTTTTCCGGCGGCAGGCCGTCGAGTTCGGCGGCGATATCCTGGTTGGTGACTTTCAAGGCTTCGTCCAGTGTCATGCCTTTGATGATTTCGGTCAATACCGACGACGAAGCAATCGCCGAGCCGCAACCGAAGGTTTGGAAACCGGCGTCTTCGATGACTTCGGTATCCTCGTTGACCTTCAAGGTCAAGCGCAAGGCGTCGCCGCAACTGATGGAACCCACTTCACCGATAGCGTTGGCTTCAGCCACTGCGCCGGCATTTTTGGGGTTGAAAAAATGGTCTTTGACTTTGTCCGAGTAATCCCACATGGTTATATCCTCCTTAGCTTAAGAGCAGGTTTTGGGTGTGCCGCCATTGTCGCCGGTCGTAAACGACGAGCCGCAGGCGCAGCTTTTCACCGCATTGGGATTGGTAAATTTGAAGCCCGAGCCTTCCAGACTATCGACGAAGTCGATAGACATACCGTCCAGTTTGGGCAAACTGAGCGGATCGACGAAGACTTTGACTTCGCCGCAATCTATCACTGTATCTTCCTGAGTTTCTTTATCCTCCAAACGCAAGCCGTAGGATAGTCCTGAGCAACCGCCGTCGGTGACTTCGATGCGCAGTCCGCCGGAGGGTTTATCGGAACTGGCTATGAATCGGCCCACGGCTTGAATGGCACTTTCGGTTAAGGTAATCATTTTTTCACTCTCCTAAACGGTTTGGCATTGATCTTGTAAACAGTTAAAGCAACCTGTATGCCATCAGATAAGGAACGAGCTAAATCAATGAATTTGTTCGTTTCACGGCAACCGGACACCCTGAATCGGCATACCGCTTAACAACAATTGGGCTGTTTTTGTCGGCTTTGCTACAAAACCTTAACTGGAGAAACTTATGAATATCGAAGATTTAGATTTGGGCGACGTGGTTTATGCCGCACACGCGATAATAGACGACGGCAGCATGCCGGAAAGCGAAGAAGGCGAACTGCTGGCCGAAGAAGGCGCCCGCGGCGTCATCGTCATGAAAGGCCACGTCGAGGAAGATCCTTCCTCGACGGTATTTTTAGTGCGCTTCGAAGACAGGGAAATGAACCTGGGCCGGCCGATCGGCTGCTGGAGCGAAGATTTGCGGATGGCGGAAACGCTCAACTGATTCGAACTAAAATCCTGGGTAGGCCTAATCAGCTTAAACGGACACATGTCATGCTCGTAGGCGATCCCGTAATATGAACGGATGTGGATTGAATCTGTAAGAGTACGGGCAATCCCACCCATTAATGAAAATATGTAAAATCAACAGGATACATCGCATACGCTATACTGATCGTTTCAATTTAGCGCTCATGACACTGGTGTATCACTCTGACCATGAAAGTAACACCGTTGGATACGCTCGCTTGTCGAATAGGACGTCGTAAATACGTCCGTGCAGACCTCGGCGGCGGCATACTTGCCGCCGCCGAGGTCTATCCAACAAGTGAGCGTACCCCGCCTGACATCTTACTTTCAGTAAGTTAACGCTCGTTATATGATCTTTTTAATCTAAGTGTTTGCCGCCATGACATCAAACTCCGACGCCGTACTGCAGTACCACCAACGCACCAAGCACCAACTCAACGCCTACGCCAAGGGGCCTGAATCCCTGGATTGGGACGACCAGCCCAATCCCTTTCGGCGTTTCAGCGGCTGCGAGACGGTGAAACTGCCCTTACCCGGCGCTGACTTGCCTTGCCGGTTCGGCGAATTGGACCAGCCGGAGCAAATCGCGCCTCAGCCGTTGACGCTAACCAATCTCGGCTTGCTGCTGGAACTATCGTTCGGACTGTCGGCCTGGAAACAATTCGGCCCGGACCGCTGGGCCTTGCGCTGCAATCCGTCCAGCGGCAATTTGCATCCGACCGAAGTTTACCTGCTCTGTACCGATTCTGCGTTACTGCAACCCGGCGTTTATCATTACGTCAGCCACGATCATCTGCTGGAAAAACGCGGCAGTTTCGACGCCTCGGGATCGACACCCGAACTCTACATAGGCCTGTCGTCCTTACACTGGCGTGAAGCATGGAAATACGGCGAACGCGCCTTCCGCTATTGCCAGCACGACATCGGACACGCTTTGGCCGCGTTGAGCTATGCGGCCGGGTGCCTGGGCTGGTCTATCGATTTGCTCAGCGAAGCCGCCGACGCGGATATCTCGCATTGGCTGGGACTGGATAGAAATGCCGACTTTGTCGAGCAGGAACACGAAGCACCG
>JAQTYP010000250.1 GCA_028688235.1 Methylomonas sp. | reverse complement strand
CGGCAGCATTCGCAGCAGGCCCGCCGCCGCAGCTCAATAGCTTGTCGGCAAACATTTTCTCATCTTCGGCGGGGTGATGAGCTACCGAAAACACCAAATCGTAACTGGCGTGGCCGACGCAAAGCACGTCGAAATCAAGAGCTAAACTGGACATTGGGTGTTTTATATGTTTGAAAAAACCAATTTTCAGGTGAAATATGCAAGCATTTTAACCGCGTTTTATAACGACGACCTGGGATTGTGCGTAAGAAAATGATTGACGAGATAAATAAATCCTTTATAATGGCCGGACTTTCTGCTGGATAGCAGAATAGCCGAGGTGGTGAAATTGGTAGACGCGCTAGCTTCAGGTGCTAGTAGGGGTAACCCTGTGGAGGTTCAAGTCCTCTCCTCGGCACCATATTACAGTTTCAGGTGGTAACATCTGATAACAAAACCCGCAAGCTGAAAGGCTTAGCGGGTTTTTTTATGCTCCATGTAGTAACACCTAACGCCGCCAAAGAACCAACACGGTGTTGGTTTTTTTGTTGGTCACTCCGCAAGGTAGCAAATCACAAATCGCTACCAGGTCTTGCAATCAAGCATTTATAGCTCAAACTAGCAGGCAGCTATTGGCTAAACTGCTGTCACTGGCGCCAACAACGTCTGTCTCTTTCAGGCCGAAACTGTAAATTGGCATTTTTTATAGCGTCGTGCTCGATAGCTGAAGTTCAAGGGGACGATTCAAACCGAGTGTTCAATTAAGCAGCCTTCCTAGCTAGATTCCAATAGTCATCCCACTGCCGGTTAACGCGATAAGGTGCACTACCCCGCATAGGTTGTGCCGAGCCAGCGGCGAGGCACAACGGTCGCGATCGATGCGCCTGACGGCGGCATCCTATAGGTCACCTGGATTTAGCACAGCTTATCGCGTTGGATGCCGGCAATCCCTGCCGATATGACGGCTTAACTTAATGGAAGTGAGCGTCAGTGCAGGAGGCTATCGTAAAGCCAAATCGGTTCATTCTCCGTCCCAGCAGTCGGCATCAACGTTTGCCGGCCGCCTTATAGGCCGCATTGCGTTCACGCCTGCCAACCGTAACCACCAGCACGGTTAACCGGTTATCCTCGACTTGGTAAACCAGCCGGTAGGTGCAATTTTGATGGGACTTGCAAAGATAGCCATTTTGTTATGCACAATTTAGCGTTTGGCTTTCTGTTTGTTTGGCTCCATTGAAATATTGGGTTTGTTTGAAAGGGCGTAATGATTCAACCTTTTGATTTGTATCAATAAAAGTTGATTGAGCAAGACTGGTTCATTTTGACCAAAGCGTCGAAAAATTAGGTGCTTAGCTCACTTCATGGCAGGTTTTCCACAAAGTTTTCCACAAGTTTTGGGGATAACTCAGATCGGGCTCGGTGAGTCAAAGACTTAGCTCGGCAAGCTAAATTGGCCTTCCGAAAATAAGCCTAACTTAGGCGGCGATGTACTAGCCAAAAACGGCCGGCATAAAAACGTTATGCCAGCCGGATGAGTCTTTACTACTGGACGTAATCAGGCAAGCATTCTGCATGCGAAGTCGATGCACCTGCCCAACCGTTAGGGACACAGATTACTACGCCGCTGCCTGTTCTCCTACACCCTATTAAAGGGCAAAAACTATCCGAAGGGTCTTGCTACCGCTCTGCCCATCCTGCAAGCTCATTGATACGGAATGGTATAAACCAGTCGAACCCTGTTCGCGGCAAACATTTCATTCGCATCCTTGCCGTAACCGACGTAAACATTAACGCCACCGAGGCCGGAAACGTCGGTTGCAGATAGAGCCGGGATATTGACGTAGCTCCAACTCCACGTATCCACTGTAGTGAAAGCCGGCATCGTGCTGCCGTTGTAGGGAACCCAATCGCTGCCGTCGTGCAGGTATAGTGTGGGGCCTACCATCGCGCCCAGGTAGATATTGTTGGTTTGCTGAACGCCGCTGCCGGTTAGCACCAGCTCGAAGTTAAGGTTCAGCGAATTGATAAGGCCTTTGGCGTTGACGCCGATTGGAAATGGCGGCAACTCGCCATTAGGCACGTCCGGCAAAAGATCGAAGATACCGCCCGTGGCTGAACCGAGCACATATTCGGGACGGCTGCGAAAATCGTTATTCAGGCCGTCGCCAAGCGCGCCGGAATAATTCTCCCCCCAAGCCCATAACGTGCCGTCGTTCTTCATTACCAAGATATGTTCGAGCAGGCCGGAGATCGCGGCAACGTTATCCAAGCCTACGACCTGAACCGGGGCAAAACGGTCGGTCGTGGTGCCGTCGCCGATAACGCCGTGGGTATTTTTGCCCCACGCCCATACGCTGCCGTTATTTTGCAAAGCCAAGGTGGCGCCGTTGACAGCCGCAACAGCGCTGACGTTATTGATGGCGGCCTGCACCGGCGTCAGTGCGACATTGGTTGAGCTGTTGCCGAGACTGCCGTGAAAATTATCTCCCCAGGCCCAGACCGTTCCGTCGCTTTTTAACACGACCGCATGATAAAGATCGGCGGCCACCGAAATAGCGTCTGTCAGGCCTGGAATCTGGACAGGAACGGGACGATTGCTGCCGGCGCCGTCGCCGATATTGCCGTAAATGCTGGAATGACGGCCCCAAGCCCAAACCGTGCCGTCGTTTCTGACCATAAAAGTGCGTTCGCCGGCGCCGCTGACCGAAACTGCTCCGTATAAAGCATCGATAATCTTCGGACTGCTGGAGGAAGCGGTCGTGCCATCGCCCAATTGACCATAAGTGTTGTTGCCCCAAGCCATGACCATCCCGTCCATGGTTACGACATAACTGGCGCCGCCGCAGGCGAAGATACGGCTGACGAAATTGAGTCCGGGGACTTGCACCGGCGTGGCGCTGGATGTGGTCGTGCCGTCGCCCAATTGGCCGGAACTGTTGTCGCCCCACGCCCAAACCGTACCGTCGCTTTTCAGCGCCAAGGTATGCGCCGTATCCGCGGCTACCGCAGTAATGCCTGAGAGGCCGTTGATTTGGACTGGGATTTTCTCGAGGTTGAAAGGGTTGCCGCCAATGCCGAGTAGCGTGCCTGGGTTATCGGAGTTGGAATTGCTGCCCCATACCCAGACAGTACCGTCGTTACGTACTGCGACCGAATGGGTCCAAGCGGCGGCAATAATGTCCGCTTCCGCAGCCGTCATGGTCAATGTCAACAACCCGGCCATGATCGGCATGGCAAAAGTCTTATTCCGGTATTTATCAGTTACCTGTTTCATATCCAATATTTCTCCTACTCAGCAAGATGCTTTAGCTAATTCCCCCGGGCGTCCAATAAATAGTTATTTCGGAATACCCTCTGGGGCACAAGGGGGAATGCCGAAATCCAGACCGCATGGATAGCTCGAAGCCTGCCGTCCATGGCACTGGATACCCGATTCCCGGCGGGCATGACGGACTTTTTTTGGAGCTTAAGAAACTTACTAATCAGGATGCTTCTTGAGGTCTTTGTATTTAGCCACATTGCAAATCGTTAACTTAAGAACCGCCCAACGTTTGTAGCGGATCAGTATACGGCAAACCGAACGCTTCGGTCACGGCCGGATAAGTCGGGGCTTCCCTATAGACGTATTGCAAGGCCTTGTTTTTACGCACCGAGTCCAGGCCTTAGTTTGCCAGACGCAAGGCGTAGTTAGTCGTTGGGATTATTACCCCCGAACTGGGTGGGGCTATCATGCATCAATGACAGCCTGTGTGCAAACGATGCGTCCCGCAGCAACCAAATCTGTACGACGAGGCTGTGCATTTTGTCGACGCGGCGGGCTTAATCGAGCACAAACCGCGTGTTATTTTCCGCAAGTCTGATGCCTACTTTCAATCCCTCGGGTTTAAAAAATGCTAAATTTATTGCGGTCTTCATATAGGGATTTCAATGCTGCCATGAGCTTTTCCGATGTTTCGCGTGCTTTGGCCCAACCGGTCCGATATGGCGTCATCGGGCGTTATCTCGCCCGGATAGGATTGGTTATCGTCGTCCTGAAGCTGGTGCCTATCCTGTTGGCCGGCTTTTATCGAGACTGGTCGTTCATGATGTGGCAGTTGTTAGCGCTGACAGGGCTCGGAGCTTGCTGTTTGCCACTGGTAAGGCTTCCAGTGCCTGACGGAATTCGCGATAACGAAGTGATGGTGATCTCGGTGCTGTCCTTCGTGTTGGCGGCGGTTTTCGAGGCCTTGCCTCTGCTAGGCGAGGGCTTGAACGGCATCGATGCCTTGTTCGAAACCGTTTCCGGTGTCACGACGACAGGCTTGAGCATGATGACGAATTTGGACCGTTATTCCGGCGGCGTACTGTTTGCACGGGCCTGGATGCAATGGTACGGCGGTCTGGGTATCGTGGCGTTTTCGATTGCATTGTCCATTTTGGATCAGGGTGTGGCGGCACGGCGTTTGGCCATGGGCGATAACGATAGCCGGGATATATTGGGCAACGCGCGCAACCATTCCTTGAAACTATTGGGGATATATTGCGGGCTGACGGCGATCATGATAATCCTGTTATGGCTATTGGGGGCGTCACCGTTTTGCGCCGTGACGCATGTGTTGAGCGGCGTTTCGACAGGTGGCTTTTCGATTTACGACGCCAGTCTGGCGGCTGTCGAGCCCAGGCGGCTGCAATTCATCATCATGCTAAGCGGCGTGCTGGGGGCAATTTCCTTGCCGTTTTATTACCGCTTATTGCGCAACGGCGTCAAAGAGCTGGCATTCACCGCGGAAACTCTGGTCTTGCTCGCGCTTTCCTTGGTAATGATAGCGTTATTGTTTTATGGTGCGGATCACCAGACAGGCGATCTGGCGTCCAGGCTGCAAGACGCCGTGATCACGGGTTTGTCCGCGCAGACGACGACCGGCTTTGCCAGCGTCAAGGTGGCGGAATTGAACGATGCCGCCAAGTTGACCTTAATTATATCCATGGCGATAGGCGGCTCCACCGGGTCGACGGCAGGCGGTATCAAGATACTCCGGTTCCTGATCGTATTGCGTTTGCTGCAATTCTTTATCGTGCGCACTGCGTTACCGGCCCATGCGGTTTTGGAGCGGCGCCTGGGCGGCGATAAATTGGAATCCAACGATATCGAAAGGGCCTTATTGCTGGTCTTCGTTTGCATCGCTACCGTGTTATGCTCCTGGTTGCCTTTTTTAATGATGGGTTATGCGCCTATGGATGCCTTATTCGAGGTGGTATCGGCATGTTCCACGACCGGTTTGTCGGCCGGAATTACGCGAGTCGAATTGGAGCCCGGTTTGAAACTGGTATTGATCGCCGACATGTTGTTGGGGCGCGTGGAGTTTTTGGCATTTTTATTGTTTCTATATCCGCGTACCTGGTTCAAATTAGGGAGTAAAGTTTGAAAGTCGTATTCATCGGCGCGTCTTCGCTAGCGGTAGCGACGGCCCAACGCTTGTTGTCGTTAGGGCATGAAGTCATCATCATCGAAAAGGACAAGGCGGTCATCGAAAACTTGATTATGGAAATCGATTGCGTGTTCATGCACGGCAACGGCAGCAAACCGGCTATTTTGAAAGAGACCGATCCCGATAGCATCGATGTGCTGTTCTGTCTGACCAAGAGCGACGAAGCCAATATCATTGCCAGTCTGGTGGCGCGCTCACTCGGGGTCAAGCGAGTGATTACCCGTGTCGAAGATCAAGAATTCGAGCATATCTGC
>JAQTYP010000249.1 GCA_028688235.1 Methylomonas sp. | reverse complement strand
CAATTCGCGCGCCTTCTTCGCATCGACCTCCGCCCATACATCAGGGACCATACCACAGGCCAACAAAAAACAGACGCGTGCTTTCATTATTATCCGACCGAACCCAAAAGCCGTCTTTCCATCGAGGATTGCCCTTCCAAAACAAAGACCTTTCCTATGCCGTCTTGCATCCCACTAAAAAGATTAAAGGCTCTCATCAAGATATTCCGGCGTTTTCCCATCAAGACTAACCGTATTGGAAGGTAAAGTTGCATCAATTTCTAGTTTTCCCGCCGACCAATGCCATCCGGACGCCTGACACCAAAGACTTTGAGCTATTAAGTGTAAACGACTCCCTATTGAACGAATCAAGCGTCTTTTCACCGGAATCCGCAACCGAGCCGCGTAAAACATTAAAATGGCACATTCTGAACCAACCTATTGAACATTAATGTCCACTCTGTTAGATTTTCCGATCTTTTGCAGCGACTTGTGCAATATTTCGCCTAGCGTGAGCCAAATATTATACAGTAGGCGCATTTTGTCGTAGCGCGAAAAATAGCGCTCGTCAAAGCACCTCGAACATCACAGATGATCTATATGGCAGACAACGACGATCACATACTCTATAACGATACCGAGATTAATCGAGCCTCACGCTGCTTGAAAGCCATGTCGCATCCCTTGCGCCTGAAAATATTGTGCGTCCTGGGTGATAAAGCCATCAGCGTACAAGATATCGTCGATCAGGTGGGCACCAGCCAAAGCAACATCTCCCAGCATCTGGCGATACTGAGGGACAAAGGTATCCTGGATTTTAAAAAAGACGCCAACAGGGTGTTTTATTACATCGACGACAAACGCGTAATACACCTGATTCAAATGATGCGCACAGTTTTTTGCGAAACCTAACTTTTTTCCAAAACAAATTAAAAAATTTACTCAAGATGGACCAATATATCGAATTTGCCACTAATCACTATCTGCTTTCGTTTTCGCTGGTTTGCGTTGTTTTTCTGCTGATTCAGGACTTGATCTCCAATTCTTTCAATCAATTCGAAAGCATTTCACCGCTGATCGCCGTCACTAAAATGAATGACGATAAAACCCTGATATTGGATATCAGAGAACCCAACGAATTCATCAAAAGCCACATCGAAAACGCCGTCAATGTGCCGCTAGGAAAACTCGAAGAAAAATTGCCGTCATTGGAAAAACACAAAAATCATCCTATTATCGTCACCTGCCAAACCGGCGCCAGATCGGTACCCGCTTGCAAAACATTGACCAAAGCAGGCTTCGAACAGGTTTTCAACATGCAAGGCGGCATGCAATCTTGGGAAGACAACAAACTCCCCATAAAAATCAGCAGTAAAAACCACGATTAATTTCAACTCAACCCTATACAAAAGTCATGGCAGAAACCAACAACGCCGGCGAAAAACAATTCGCCATCCAGAAAATCTATACCAAAGACATTTCATTCGAAACCCCGAACTCACCCAAAGTGTTCACCCAAAAATGGGAACCTTCGCTCGATTTGAATCTGGGCACCAACGTCGAGAATCTGGAAAATTCGATGTACGAAGTCTCTCTGTCCATCACTGCAACCGTTAAAATCGGTGACACCATCGCTTACCTGGTGGAAATAAAACAAGCCGGTATTTTTGCTATCGCCGGCTTCAACGACCAGGAAATGGGCCCCATGCTGGGTAGTTTTTGCCCCAACATTCTGTTTCCCTATGCGCGTGAAGCCATATCCGACTTGGTCACCAAAGGCGGCTTTCCCCAACTAATTCTGGCTCCGGTCAACTTCGACGCCTTGTACATGCAACATTTGCAACAAAATCAACAGAGTGCGGAAGGCAAAACCTTAAATTAATTACGATGCCCTCAACGCTCAGCATACTCGGCGCCGGCTCCTGGGGTACCGCGCTAGCCATTCAGGCGGCACGTAATGGCTGTAAAACGATGCTTTGGGGGCACGAGCCGCATCAAGCTCGAATACTGCAAAACTCCAGAGAAAACCAACGCTATCTACCGGGAATTAAGTTTCCGAACAACCTGATATCGAGCGGTAATTTGCAAGAGACCGTGGAATTCAGTCCTTTATTGTTGATCTCGGTTCCCAGCCATGCGTTCGCCGCCACCCTGAAAGATATAACACCTTATCTGGCGGCAAACTCTAAAATTGCCTGGGCGACCAAGGGCTTTGCCTGCGACAGCGGCTCATTGCTCAGTGAAGTCGTTGAAACCGTATTAGGCCCCGGCAAGCTGACTGCCGTACTTTCCGGACCTTCTTTTGCGCAGGAAGTTGCTAACGGCTTGCCGACAGCCATAACAGTGGCTTCGAAATCGCAGTCATATGCCTCAGAAATCGCCGCAATTTTCCACAATCAATGTTTTAGAGCCTACACCAGCCGCGACATCATCGGCGTTCAAGTTGGCGGAGCCTGTAAAAACGTCTTAGCCATCGCTGCCGGCATTGCCGACGGCCTTGGATTCGGCGCCAACACGCGCGCCGCATTGATCACACGGGGCCTCACCGAAATCATGCGCCTTGGCATTAAGCTGGGCGGTCAATCCGACACCTTTATGGGCCTCGCCGGCCTTGGTGATTTAATCCTAACCTGTACCGACAATCAATCGCGCAATCGCCGCTTCGGCCTAGCTCTGGGCCTTGGAAAAAGCCGATCCGCAGCAATAGCGGAAATTGCACAAACAGTCGAAGGCATATCCGCTGCACGTGACGCTTATTTGTTAGCGCAAAGGCATCAGGTGGAAATGCCAATCACCGAACAGGTTTACCACGTATTATTCAATGGTCTCGACCCCAAACAAGCGGTAAATAATTTGCTCGCACGCGAGCAAAAGTCCGAAATCTAAGCCCAATCACACTTAGTTGCTTACGCCGCAACCCAAAAAACCAGCCCACGCCCCCTCCCCTCTACCCATCAACCCTTTAAAAAACAAATCGGCACCCGTGCCTTATCACAGACAGCATTAAAAGCTTTAATTAAGCACCTGATAAAAATAAACTTTATTCCCAAAAGAAATATAACATTGCACTTATGAATAAACAATTCGTAAGTCATTGTAGAAAAAGAAAGATTTTAATTGAATCGCTCTTGACTAAGCCCCCCTTGAAAACTATAGTGGTGCAAAAATGATGCAAAGTGGTTAAAAAGGGATTTTATTTGATTTTTTGAGGCCCAATTTGTTTCGAGGCATAAGTTCAATCAATTTGGATGCGAAAGGGCGCATTGCAATTCCTACCCGTTACCGGGAGGAGCTACAAGAATGTTGCGAGCGTCAAATGGTGGTAACGATTGCGGTCGACGAAAAATGCGTAGGCGAACCGGGTTGCTTGTGGCTGTACCCTCTCCCCGAATGGGAAAAATTAGAGCAAACCATCAGCAAACTCCCCACCCTTAACAAGATGGCGGGTAAACTCCGCCGCTTCGTAATCGGCCATGCCACTGAATGCGAAATGGATGCGCAAGGACGCTTGTTGTTGCCGGAAAAATTGCGTGAATTTGCCGGCATGGAAAAACATATTTACTTGGTTGGACAATTGAATAAATTCGAAATCTGGAGCGACAGCGCTTGGCAGACAAAAGAACAGGAATGGCTGAATGGTAGCGATACCGAAGGGCTAGAAGAGATCGGCACCATCTCGTTTTAACGACTATGCCCCCGCATCAGGCCGTTTTATACGACGAGGCATTAGAAAGCCTACAAATCAAAGCCGACGGCATATACGTCGACTGCACATTCGGCCGGGGCGGACACAGTGCCGGTATTTTGCAACGCTTGGGGAATTCCGGACGATTATTGGCACTCGATCGCGACATCGAAGCCATTAACAGCGCGCAGGCCTCGCACTTTTCGACTGACCCGAGATTCAGCCTGCATCATGCTTGCTTCGCCGAATTGGCCAAAGTGACGACTGACCTGGGGCATACAGGCCGAATCGACGGCATATTGATGGATTTAGGCGTGTCGTCGCCGCAACTGGATACCGCCGAACGCGGATTCAGCTTCATGCGCGAGGGCCCATTGGACATGCGCATGGATGTCACCCGAGGTTTGACGGCCGCCCAATATCTGGCGAATGTCGACGAACAGGAATTGGTTAGAGTGCTGTATGAATACGGCGAAGAGCGGTTTGCACGCCGCATAGCCAAGGCGGTTGCATTAATGCGTCAGCAGCAGCCACTACAGACCACCTTACAACTGGCAAAACTGATTGAAGACAGCGTACCGTTCAAGGATAAATACAAACATCCGGCAACCCGTACGTTTCAAGCGATCAGAATCGAAATCAATCAGGAACTGGAACAGATCAAATCGGCACTGACTCAGGCGGTTCAGGTTTTAGCGCCCGGAGGACGACTCGTAGTCATCTCGTTTCATTCTCTGGAGGACCGTATAGTCAAACGCTTTATCCGGGAGGAATCGGGACGAAAAAACAATCCAGGAAAATTACCGGTTAAAGAACAGGACATAGCGAAAGGGCAATTAAAAAAAGTCGGCAAGTCGATAAAGGCCCAGCCGTCAGAAGTGCAACAAAACCCGAGAGCCCGTAGCGCGATTATGCGCGTTGCCGAGAAGATTTGATGACTGCATTCAAGAACATCCTGATGAGTCTATTGATAGCCATGCTGATGCTTTCGGCCATCGCCGTCATTTACAGTAAATATCAGTCCCGGCTGCTGTTTATTGAAATACTGCAAAAAGAGAAGCAGCTGGACGATTACGAAGTGGAATGGGGACGTTTACAACTGGAACTGACCACATTGACAGAAGAAAACCGGGTCGAGATAGAAGCAAGGCAACGACTGATGCTGACACTGCCGGCCCAAAACGAAATTGTTTATATCAAACCGTAAATGCGATTTGCCACTGGTGCCAGAACTAACAAACAGCCGACACAGGACTTCCCCATCAGACGCAAGCTGATGATGGGAACCCTGCTGTCCGCCATGATGGCGTTAGCCGGTCGAGCCGTCTATTTACAAGTGCTCAACAAGGAGTTTCTGCAGGACAAAGGCGACTTACAACATGTCGGTATCGTCGATGTGCCGGCTTATCGCGGACAGATTAAAGATCGCAACGGCGAACCGCTTGCAATCAGCACCCCGGTGCAGTCGATCTGGATGAACATGCGCCAACTCAAGGACGGCGAGAAGGAAAAAATTGGGCAAATGGCCAATATATTGGGCATTCCCGATAAAGACATGCAGGCCTTTTTAAAAAAGGAAGCCGGCAAGCGTTTTGTCTATGTCAAACGCCAGATCAATCCGGATCTGGCCGAGAAAGTAAAGGCTCTGGAAATTACCGGCGTGTATTTCGAGCGGGCGTTCAAGCGTTACTATCCGGCAGGTGCCACGGCCGGACATTTATTGGGCTTTACCAATATTGACGACATCGGTCAGGAAGGCATGGAACACGGCTATGACCACATTCTGCGCGGCAAGCCGGGAAAGAAACGCGTGATCAAAGACGGCAAAGGCCACATCATCAAGGACGTGGAAAACATACAGGAAGCGATACCAGGTCAGGATTTGGTATTGACGATAGACGAACGCATCCAATATCTGGCCTACCGCGAATTACAGGCCGCCGTGTTGAAACACAAGGCCCACTCGGCATCGCTGGTGGTCCTGGACGCCAAAAACGGCGACGTGCTGGCATCGGTCAGCCAGCCGGCTTTCAACCCGAATAACCGCAGGGAATTGCGTAGCGACCGCT
>JAQTYP010000248.1 GCA_028688235.1 Methylomonas sp. | reverse complement strand
ATCACGGGCACCAGTTCCAACAGGCACCACAACCAAAACTGCAGGGTATTCAACGCCACGAAGGCACCTATCAAAATGCCCTGATAGGCCAGAAGGCAGGCGAAGAATAGTTTGTCTTTACGATGGCGGGTGATCGTCGAGTAAACCAGCGCCAACAAGCCTATGATGCTGGCCAGCGGCACGAACAGGATATTGGTGCCGTCTACGCCGACCCTGTAGCTCAGGCCGGGAAGGTCCAGGCTTTCCGCCAGATGAATGCCCGGTGCTTCCGAATCGAATACCCGCAACAGATAAAGGCTGAGCAGCATGTTGGCGATGGCGCCGACGAAGGCCCAACCGTAGAAAGCTCGAGAACGGCAAAGTAGCACCGCGAACGCGGTCAGTAGCGGCAACGCCGTCAAGGTGCTCAGCAACGGGAAAAAAGTGGCTTCCGGCCAATAAAAGATATCGGTCATCATTGATACCCCAAAGCTGCCATCAACACGATCAGCACGAATAACACCAAATAACGAGGGCTCTGCAATAGATGTTCGAAACGATTGGCCGCGCGCCCCAGGCGACGGCCTATCCGAATAGACTCACGGCCCAGGCCGCGCAAGATGAAATGGTATTCGAACCAGCTCATCAGGGTGGAACTCCACTGCGCCAGCTTGCCGGCCAGGCCGCTGCCCTGGGCGAAACGGTCCTCTTCGCTGTCGAGGTTTGCGCCCATCTTGCGTTCTTCCCACTGCGCCAGCGAAGAAATAGCCCGCATCGTCGGTGCCGGCACGCCCAAGGCCGGATCGATCAGCCTGTCGTCTATCGTGCGCATGTCGCGAGCCAGACGTAGCGTGGGCTTGGTCAACAAGGCGTCCAGCGCGGGTTCCAGCCAGCCGCGTTGTAATGCGAACGTGAAGGCCCAACGACAGTTGGCCAAGAAGGGGGGCACCGGTTTGATCGGTCTGCCGTGCGTGGCATGCAGAATGGACGGCGCGGTCAGGAGCAGATAACAGCGCATCACGGCATGGGCCGCGAGATGCCAGCTCGCCAGCGTCCACCAGCCGAGGCCGCATTCGACGAACATCAGGCCCAGTTGTGCCGATGCGGCATAGGCTTGCGAGCTTTTGATGTCGGTTTGAGCCAGGGCTATCCAGGCGCCGTAGAAGGCCGTGATGGCGCCGACGCCAGCGAGTACCAGCATGGCCAGCGGGACCTGCTCGAATAAGGGCTGCAGCTGTATAATCAGGAATACCCCGGCATGGATCATCACGCCACCGTAGAACACGGCGCTGGATGGAGTAGGGCCTTCCAGCGCACGCGCCAGCCATGGGGTAAACGGAACTTGCGCCGATTTGGCGAAAGCCGCCAGCGCGAAACTCAATGCCAGCAAGGTGGCGTCGTTGCGGGTTAGTTCCGCGGCTTCGGCATTGATGGCCTGCCAGTCGGCGGACTCTAGCCAGATCAATGCCAGCGAAATGCCGAGCAGAAAACCGCCGTCGCCTATTCGATTGGTGACGAAGGCGCGAACCGCGTTGTGCGCGGCCACCGGCCGGTCGTAGGCATAAGCGATCAGCCAATAGGAGCAAACGCCGGCGACCTCCCAGCCCAGGAAGGTAAACAGCGCATTGGCGGACAGCACCAGTAACGACATGGCCGACGAGAACAGGCTCAGTATGAAGAAGAAGCGGTGAAAGCCGGCTTCCTTGTGTAAATAGTTGACCGAGAAACGCATGACGATCAGCAGCAACAGCGAAAACAGCGTTGCCAGCAGCAGATTGAATCCACCCGCTTTTAATGCGAGGTCTATGTTCAACTTGCCGCTATGCAGCCATTGTCCATAGTCGTAGACTGCGGACGGCCGCCATCCGGCCCATTCGGCGCCAGCCAGCGCCAGTGCCGACAGGAACGATAGGCCCAGTGCGGTCAAGCCTATGCGGCTGGTGAGTTTTTCTCCGCTTTCGCCGCGCAGGAACTGAAAAAAATGCAGGCCGCCGATCAGCAAGGCGGCCAACAGCGGTGCGAGCGGCATCAATAATGTCAAGATATTCATGGATTGGCGGCTCCAGGCTGGGCGGATCGAGAGATCAGCATGGGCGGAACAGGCCCGGTTTCGTCGCGGTAACAATCGGCCGAATCGGAGCGTAGTGGCGGCTCGCCGTCTTGCGGCTGCCACGGTACGAAGCCTTCGCCGCGCTGAAAGACAAACAGCCGGCCGTCCTCGGGGTCCATCGCGCAGACATGCACCCAGCCGCCGCCTATCAATTCCCGCAGGGCCGGCTGACGGTCGTAGATTTTTGCCATTGTCGCGGTTTTGGCCTCGACGACGATCTGCAAGCGCATGGCTTCATGAATTTCCACCATTTGCAACGGCAAGCCGGTACGCAAGTCGCTGCCGGCCCCTTCCATCACGCCGAACAAGCCGGTGACGTTATGCGGAATCTTGGTGCCGCAGCCCAGGCCATCGTTGTTGACGCTGGAAAAGTAATATTCCAGATTGATGCCGGCACCGACCGGGCCGGCGGTCAGCAAAATGTTTTCCAGAATCGCGCCTTCCGTATCCTGGAACGGATCATAGGAAATCAGAAACAGGCGGCGGTCGAAAAATACCCCGCGCGTCGCGGAGCGCCGGCCGATGAAGGCGGCGGCATTGGTGGCGTGGCCGAATTCCGGCCTGACCTGGCTGGGATCCATGGCCCGGTTTTCCACATGCCGAATCGCCTGTTGTCCGCTACGTGGCCGGCCGGAGGAGGCGAAGCGCCGGCAGCGTTCGGTTGCGGCCAGACCGTCTGCCTCCAGCAGATTGGCTTGCAGCACGGCGAAATCGGCCTGCCAGTAGGCCGGAATCGCATCGAGATCGTACCAGGTGATGATGTCGCTGCAGGTGTCGTGTTGACCGCCGATGAACCAGGTGTCGCCCGGTATTTCGATGCCGCGGTCGGTTAGCAATTTCCGGACTTCGTCGCGGTTGGCCATCGCCGCAAAGGTTCGGGCGTTGGGGCCGCCCTGCCGTCCACCGCAGGCGCCGCAATCGTGAGCGGCCTCGTGCGGATTGTTCTGGCTGGTGGAACCGTGTCCCAGCAGCACGACCAAGCGCCCGAAGCCATAAGTCAAGCCGGTGGCGCGCAAAAATTGTTCGACTCGCTCGGCCTGTTCGGCATCGGAAAAGCCGATCTTCGGCATATCGATGGGTAGGGTCGCTTCGTCTGCGATAAATTGCAATTTCGTAGCGACCGGAGGAATCAGCCAGTTGCGCCAGGCGCTTTCGAGCAGGCGTTGTCCCGTCGGCCAAAACAGCTTGCCCAACAGGCGCAGAAGTTGTATCGGTGCCAGCAGGAATTGCAACGGATAGACGCTCAAAAGGCTGGCGCGCAGGTTTTGATAGAGCTGATAGGCCAGGCCGTCGGCCAGTTTCAGGCCATGGCGGTGAGCTCGAAGGGCGGATTCTTGGCCCTCTTGCGCGATTTCGCGTACCCGATGTTGCGGCGTCACGACCACTGGGCATAAAGGCGTCGGGTGATGGTCGTCCAGGCCTTGATAATTCATGGCAACGCCGAAGAAGCCGGCCACGCCCAGGGTTTCGATGGCGGGATTGACTTCCTCCAGATGGCGGCGGAAGCTCTCCTCGCGCTCGTCCATGCAGAAATAGACTTGGGCGACGGGGCGGTCTTCGCGGCGCGCCCACTGACCACGGCCGCGGTTGGCATGCAGGGCTTGCAGTAAATCTTGCTGGTAATGGCGTTCGTAGGCGCACAACCAGACATGGCGTTGTTGCGTCGTGTCGAATTTGTCGGCCATGTTCAGCCAGTTCAGCAGATGGTCCCTTTCCAGCGTCGTCAATTCGGCCGGACTCAGCGCCAAGGCCCGGCACAGCACGAACAGACGCCAGCCGTGATCGTGGATATTGATGGCCGATGATGCGGCCAGCGGGCTGCAGCGCCAGGTCCAAATGCGTTCCGCCAGCAGGCGCCAGGCCGTAGCCGAACGGGCTTTGGTGGCGAGCAGGGCCAAGCCCTCCCGTGTCAGGTATTCCGGCAGGTCGCCGCTAAACAAGGTCAGTCTGGCGCTGAATTCATGGCTATTCTTATGGAAATAGCTGTGCAATTTGTCCAGGCGGGCTTCGCAACGGAATTGCGTTTGGCATAACGGCTTCAGGTAGAGCCTGTCCAGTATTAGGCGTAACGCCAGATAATCGGCTAAATGGATCGGGTGGGCGTCGCCGGCGTGATAGCCGGTATGGGTTTGTCGCCAGTTGATCAGGCCGGACCAGCCGGGAATTTCCAGCGCCAGGCGTTGCAAATAGCCGGCCCAACGCGGCATGGGAAGCGCCATCGCTTCCAGTTGTTGCGCGATGGCGGCTATCGGGTTATCGGGCAGTTCGGCCCACACTTTTTCCCAGTCGGGCAATTCCTGTAGCAGTGCCTGAGCGTCGAACGCGGCGCAGTCGCGCCAAGCGCCATAGAGCCCCAATTCCTGCCGATTAGGCAGGCGCCAGGCGGCCAGTCCTTCGTCCAGCAGCGAGGCGCACCAGCGTATCAGTTGTGGGCGGACCTGTTCCAGAATGTCGACGCCGGTCAAGCGTTGCAACAGTCCGGGTAAAGTCAGCTCCTGGCCGACGGCGTCGAATAGGTGGCTCAAGTCCTCTAAGGCCTGCCCGCGCATTTCGGCGCGGACGGCGTTGATCGTGACGCGGTGCCAGTTCTCGGCCTGTTCCTGGCTCAAATCCAGTAATTGCTCGACATGCAACTCGGGCTGATGCAACGCTAATTTGTCCAGTACGGCTTGCCATAAAGCCGTGGCGTTTGCATCCCGCGCCAGGTCTTCCTGTAATTGCCATTGCAACTCGCTGGGGCTGATGGCCGACAAGTCGTGCAATAAAATGGCCCGGAATAACTGCCGTTTATCCAGTTGTCTGTCCTGCAGACTGCAGAGCGGCGAGGGGCCTGTCAGCGCAAAATGCCGGTCCAAAGTGGCGTCGAGATCGGCGTCCGAAATACGGCCTTGGGCATAATAGGAACGGAAATCCTTGGCCGGTTGGTAGCAGTCCATGCCGGTCAATGCGGTGAACTGGGCCAAAGCCTGTTCGAATGGCAGGTGCTGAAAGCCGTGCAGTGTGTTGTGATGTACGAAATCGTGTATCGGCGCTTGTCCCGGCAGCAAATGATCCAGGTGGGCAATGGCCTCGAGAATGACTTGGCTAGGCATGGCGTGTGGGGATGTCGGCGCTGGCATGTCTGGGTTCATGGAAGGAATCGGGAACGAACGAATGGCTTGCCGTTAAGGGGGCGCGTGAAATAACTTCGATAAATTGAAAGGGGGGCTCGGTGGCACGATTGATAGGTGTCGGCGGCAGGGATAGCCGCCGTCAAGCCTAAATGGATGTATTCACGGCGCCCTGTCAAGCGAGTCACCGAGCCGCCACAATGCGTCATACTTGTAGAAGTAATTTTGCGCATATTCCTAAGGCAGTCTGGCGCTTATCACGCCGAGCATGTGGGTGACGGTTGCGGTCGATATATCGATCAGCGGTTCCGGCAGCAGGCCCAGCAACACGATGCCCGCGGCCAGTGTGCCGGACGCCAGCCATTCATGAGGCTTCAGGTCGGCGATGCGCTGCATTTTCGGCTTGACGGGGCCCGTGAACAACAGGCCTATCGTGCGCATCGCATAAGCGGCGCTGATCAGCATTCCGAGGCTGAAGAACACCATCCAGCCGCCCCAGCGTTGGAATCCGCCGATCACGGTATGCAGCTCGGCGATGAAG
>JAQTYP010000247.1 GCA_028688235.1 Methylomonas sp. | reverse complement strand
GTGGACCGCATGAATGGGTGGTATCATGAAAGTGATGCGCAGATACCCTTAGACAAAGATGAGGCAAATGAATTAACAACCCCTACAAAATCAACCCCCGATATAATTGAAATTCAATTTAATCAGGTAACTAATAACACGGTTGATCCTCAAGAAAAAACCGAAGGTCAAATTAGACAATCCTTTACACCCGTAAAAATTCAACTTGATCCTAGCGACTATAACGCTGTGAAAGTATTTTATTTTCAAAGTACAGTTGAGGCTCTTAAAGTGGAACTTCCCTATGTACTTAAAGCACAGGAAGAATTTGCTAAAAATCTGAAGACAACTGGTATTTCTGACGAAACTGTTAAGGCACTTGTTGATTTAACAAAAAATCTTAGCCCAACAACGATAACGTCGACTCCCACAGGAACGTCTATTGTTACTGGAGCAAATGTGAAGACAGAATCGCCTGATAATAACTCCGAAGAAAAATAATTAGGGCCGTAGGCTGGGTAGCCAAGGGTGGGCACACGCTTTTTGTGCTCACGCGGTTATTCGCCAACATTCAAGGCGTTAATGCGCAATGTACGGTATGAAACTTACGATGTACTACAACGCAAATGAGACATAACTATGTTTTCTTGACAACTCCATCGAGTCATTGCTGCTTTTTGCTGCTCCCCATCGAAGCATAGGGGGTAACTCGAATCTTGGATGTTGTCCCAAGTCGATAATCACTAAGCTTTCCCAAACGAAAGCGTGTGAGCGAGAAAGAAGGACATTAGATCTCCATTTTTAAGAACGAAAAGGAATAACCCATGACCATCAACCTAGGGCCGATCATCGGCCACACCACAGATACTTCGGTAAAAGTCTGGATACGCGGCGCAGAAGGTCCAAACCATGCCAGTCGCGAGTTTTGTTATGGCGCTTTCGATTTATACGATGGTGCCACGCTGGTAGCTTCGAAATATTGCTTTTTGAAGGATTACTACGATTTCACCGGGGTTGCGAATTTCGATGGTTTAAAAGCCAACACTGTTTATCGGCTGGAATGCGGGTTGGTTTATAAACACGATACTGAGGCGCCGGCAACCGATGTTTTGGTTCAGGGACCGGTAGTTAATAGCGGGCAAAAAGTTGGCACTATCTTTAAAACAGACCGGCCCAGCAACGATACCACACTGAATTTTGTATTTGGCTCCTGCCGCTATTTGTTTTGGGACAATTTTGTTCTGAATGATGCGGAAAAAGGTGATAAGACTTTCCGCTCAATATTCAATCTTCATCAACAAAAACCGCTGGATTTTTTTCTAGCAGTCGGCGATCAGGTGTATGCTGATCCGCTAAATAAATTGCATGAATATTCCGATTTCGATGAGTTATGTGAGATTTACCGAAAGTCGTTTAAATTATCGAATATCCGTAAGCTAATGAGTCGAGTGCCCACTTACATGATTCTGGATGATCATGAAATTCGCAACGATTGGTCTAAAAGTCAGATGCGAGATGAAAACAGTGGCTTTTTCGCGACCCGGATGCGTGCTTACGCTTCTTACCAACACCTCCATAACCCGGATACCCCCAACGGCCAGTTTTGGTATAGCTTTGACAAAGGGCCGTTTCCGTTTTTTGTGATGGATACCCGCACTTTGCGGATAAGCGAAGCGACCAGCATCGAAGGTAAAACCATGCTCGGTCGCGAGCAGCTCAATGATTTTCTGGATTGGCTGCATCAAAACCGCAATGCCCCGGTGAAATTCGTGGTATCCAGCGTGCCGTTTTTCCCAGACCCGAAGCCGGCTAAAGGCAGCGAAGACAAATGGGCCGGCTTTCACGACGAACGCAGCATGATTTTGGAATTCATCCGCGTGGAAGGAATTAGCGATGTGGTGTTTTTGTCCGGCGACGTGCACAACTCCAATTTCGCGCGGATGCGTTGCTATCAGGACCCACAATTTCTGTTGACCTCGCTGGTATCATCTCCGTTTTATTGGCCCTACCCTCATGAAAGTAAAAGCGATTTTTACGGTGGCAAGACCTTGGAGTTTATGCAGTGGGCAGACAAAAGCCGCCGGTTGCGCGACCGCATTGAATACCGCTACGAAGGCGAAGGCTTTATTGGCGACGAAAGCTTCACCTTGGTTTCTGTGGATATTGGCAAGGGTAAGCCCTGGTGTAGCGCTGAGATTTTTGATCGAAAAGGTAAAAAATTTTCCGATTATCCTAATTCATTTTTTTTCTAATTTGGTTAGGAAGTCGCTATTAGCGTAATTAACGTTGTCATTGATATATCACACCAAAATGGACAGATCGATTTTACTAAAGCAAAAGCCTCTGGCATCGTCGGTGTTATCAAGCGACTCAAGGGCAATCGAATTGACTTACACGGGAATAACTTGATCGAGCTGCTAACTTTTTCCAACCTCGAAACATATCCCCGCGTATGCGCAAAAGTATTCTCGGTAATAGTCACCCCTCCCAGCATGCAGGCGACTTTGGTTACATGTTCTTCGTCACTCGAACGCTGAACCGTGAGGGAGGTGATCGCAGCTTTTTTGGTTTTTGGCCGACGATTTCCGCGATGCTGATTCCGGAGTCGACTTCTTCGAAGTTTTTGTTTGGATTGGTTTTGTCAGTGTTGGTCAGCGGTTTTTCGATCACTGGTGTGGGTGCTGAGCAGGACTTCGATAGAGTCGCAGTGGTCCGGAGACTTAGACGCAAGTTGTGATGTTGACAAGGAGTCCGCGTTAGCGATTCAGTGCAGTAGCTTAATTGCGTCATCACACCTCAACCGGATGAGGCTGCTTAGCTTAGAAAGTAAATAAACGTCGTAACATTAAATTAACAGCTGGAGAAAATCTCATGTACGAAGATGAATTGCCTCTAACAAGTTTGAAAAAAATCAAACTTTCAAACAATCAAGAAATCACCATCGAAATTCAAAAATGTAGAGCACGCTTAAAATCGGGCGTCGATCCTGCTCAGCCCAATGTATGGTGTTATCGTACCTACCCGGCAACAACCGCGGTTCTTAATAATTACTTGGGACCTATCCTCAATGTACAACAAGGGCAACCCTGTAAAATAAATTGGGTCAATACCTTATCTGCCGGCCTGAGTGGCGATATGCAGGAACTGCCACCTATTAACGTGCCTTCATCACGCCCGGGGATGGAAGGGATGATGATGAATGCGCCGGTTGGTGTGGTTACGCATTTACATGGTGCCAGGATAAAACATTTTTCTGATGGTTGGCCTTTAGACCCTATTGGGTTTGTCAATAATCCGCATGGCTATCCGGAAAACCGGCAATTACCTTACCCCAACGATCAGCGCGCAACCATGCTGTGGTATCACGACCATGCAATGGATAACACATCGCCGAACGTACATGCCGGATTGGCCGGGCTATATTTTATCCGAGACGAATCGGATACGGATATTTTCGATCTGTTGGGGGGCAAGTATGAAATCCCGCTGGTGTTGCAAGACCACGTTCTGACAGCCGATGCAACTGCATTCGACTATGACGCAGGATTGCCGGTCGATCCCACCGATCCGCCGAATAGACGGCCCGAATTCCTCGGCGATAAGATATTTGTAAATGGCCGCGCGCATCCTCATTGTCATGTAGAGCGCCGGGTCTACCGACTGCGCTTATTAAACGGTTCCAATGCGCGTACTTATGCTATGGCATTGCAAAACCCTGATGACTCAAGCTGGCATACCGATCGGCTAACTGTTATCGGTACCGACGGCGGACTCATGACTAAATCCGTACACTTGGCTAAAGATGGCTATTTGGTAATAGCACCTAGCGAGCGGCGAGACATCTTGATAGATCTGACTGGCTTGAAAAACATTTCCAAGCTGAGATTGGTCAATCTGGCTATTGCGTCATTAGTCAGAAACGATTCAGTCGAAGGTA
Organism: Methylomonas sp.; assembly: GCA_028688235.1. Lineage (GTDB taxonomy): Bacteria > Pseudomonadota > Gammaproteobacteria > Methylococcales > Methylomonadaceae > Methylomonas. The sequence continues at coordinate 1,844 of JAQTYP010000247.1, read as the reverse complement.
TTTTTACCTATGCTTTGCCGCGTGATGGTTCTCCAGACGATGGCAGTAATTCGGTGTTGCCTAAAAACTTACGAAACCCCATTAATCTATCTTTACCACAAGCCAATGTATTGGAATTTCGGTTACTTTTTGCACATGATCGTCATAAACATTCTGATTTATACGAAGATGTGGATGAAGTATTGGGGAACTATGCCTGCGGCGATGGTTTCACCTACAACAGGAATTTAAACACCTTACAAGCCTGCATGCCAGTAGCGCGCAATCGACTGGTATTATTGATGAATAACGCCTTGCAAGACCCACCTGTATTGCCCGATATTAATTGGGGCGATGTACAAATGTGGGAAATGGAGGATGGCGTGGGGTCTAGTAATTGGGATTTTCCTTTTGCAGTTGATCTTACTTCATCGAATCCAACCGCCGGTTCGCCAGTTGCCAGTCAACAATATAAGATTGCCAGAAGCACCTTTTTCGATCCTGGCATGATGCCAATGCCGCCCGTGCCCGGCCACTATCCGCCCTTAGCACAACCCACCATTAGAGCCAAAGCCGGAAGCTACGAAAGATGGTATGTGGCTAATATAACTAATCAGCCGCTTGGTCGTACCGACCCATTAGCAGTTCCGGACATGCATCCGTTTCATGTGCACTTGGTCAATTTCATCGTTACCCGGCGCTGGCGGCAAAAAGAGGATGGACAATTCGAATTGCAAAACAAAAGTATATTTGATGGCACTGCTAGGCACGATTCCATTAGGGTGCATGCTAACGAGTTACTCGAATTATTAGTTTATTTTCCGCCCGGTTATTCCGGGAATTATGTTTATCATTGCCACTTGGTCGAACACGAAGACATGGGCATGATGTCGCATTTTTCCGTATCCTGACAATTCATGGGAATATCTGGCTGCGCTCTCGCAGCCAGATATATTGATTGACTCATCAGGCCACTTCAGTTTGGTTCAGCTGTTTATGATGTCGGTGTATTAAATTTCCTGCCGTGGTGGGGGTTTAGCAATAATGCATCACACACTCAATCCATGTGCTTAGTGCAAAACTGACGCTGCCCCCACAACACTTCTTGTATTTTTTGCCACTCCCGCACGAACACGGATCGTTACGTCCCAGTTTTTTGACGCACTGAATGTGTGTCAGCGTTCCTGAAAGACGTTCAATTCATTTTAAAACGGATTAGAGTTGCGGAAAAGGTAGATGCATCAAGACTTGATTATCCGGTCATCAAGGATTTGTAGTCGTTCCCTGTAGGAATTCGTCAGGCACAAAAAAAGCCTCTATCGTCAGAAACGCTAGAGGCTATAGAGTGTTGCGGCCAGGAGTTGCCGCGAGTACAACGGAGAGGTCACACATAAAGCTTAAGCATGAGCGGGTCTTGCAAAATAGAGTTTACTCGTCAGCAACGCAGTACCGAATAATAGCGATGAAAACACAAATTCACCGGATACAAAGCTTAGAATACCGGTCAACAATAACAAGCCAGTCATAACGTCTCTCTGCAAATTTTTGGATGTATTCATAGTGGTCGTCTTCAAAGTATCCAGTCATGATTAAGTACGACTTAACTATAGTCTTTTGAATAATATTTACAATCATGTGAAAGTTGTATTGTTTGTTGTCAATAAAGAAACAATATAGCCGGATGTTTTTCGATAAACTTAACCGATTGCAGTGATTACTCTTGGTTTTTTAAGCAGCAACGTAAGGCTCCATCTGCGCCGCCTGTAAAAATTATGCCCCATGTTGCATCCTGATGTTTTTCCCCAGGAGCGTTCCACATGGCCTTATCAACAAAATGGCTGCAGCATATTGAAGCGTGGCAGCAA
>JAQTYP010000246.1 GCA_028688235.1 Methylomonas sp. | reverse complement strand
ACGTCCACGTCCGCTCCATAGCCAGGCGTTTGGCGGTGAATATACCTACATCCTGCCGCTGCAAATCGGACGTACCCCGGACAAATCCTTCGTCTGCGGCCATTGTTCGGTTGGCTATGCCTTCTTACTTTGTATTTCCTGGCACAAAACTACAAAACGTTTTACCTGATTCTGACATTGGGTCTGGCCTGGACCATGAGCTTTACCCGGATGACTTCAGGCAGTCATTATCTGTCCGACATATTCTGGTTGGGCTATCTAGTGTTTCTTGTTGCGTATGCGCTCTATTACGGTTGGTATCGATGTTATGCAGCAGTCGATCACTTCCAAGAAGACGGTGCAGCGAGTTGAAAGAATTCTGAACCTAATTTTCGTGGAGAAAACCATGACTACAAAATCTGCAGCAGCTTCCTTACGCCTGTTGTTTTTAGTGATGTTGTCCTTTTACGCAGTTTCTGCATTTGCCGGCGATTTCACTGAGGATTCCGGCGCCTGGATGCAGGTGGTTGCCGAAGGCAGTATGGAATTTATCGATCCGTCCTTGAAAAAAGGCCGTATCTGGCTGGAGGGCCAGACTCGTTTCGACGGCAACTGGGACCACTGGTACCAAGGCATGGTTCGGACCGCAGTGGGTTATTCTCTCAGCGAACGCGCTACGATCTGGGCCGGCTACACCTGGTTGCCAACGCAAATCATCGGTAAGGACTATGTTTCCCAGCAGGACATCTGGCCAGCGTTTCGCTACGTGTTGTCGACCGACGTAGGCACCTTTACCTTCCGCACGATGTGGGAAACCAATTTCTTGCAGGGCTCCCAGTTGCGTGAACGTCCAAGGCAAATGATCAAGTTTATGCATCCCTTTGAATACGAGCCGCGTTTGAGCGTGATAGCTTGGGATGAAGCGTTTTATCGGGTTAATGCCACCGATTGGGGCGGTAAGTCCGGTTTCGATCAAAACCGCGCCTTTGCTGGCTTAGGCTGGAGTTTCAACAAAAATGTTAGAACGGAACTTGGCTATCTGAATCAATACGTCGAAAACGCCGATCACAGCGCGGCGACGATGAGGCATTTAGGCATGGCCTCTGTGTTTGTCAATTTTTGATTGAGGCAACGGGAATCGGCAAGCGGTAAAAGTCATGCAAATGGGGGGCTGAAACGGTTGACTGCAGCGAAAAATTCCCTAATAAATCGCTTACCGGTAAAATCCGCCGTTTGAATTTTAGTCGTCAGGAGTCACAAGCCAATGGGAAGAGCCTATCAAAACCGTAAAGTATCCATGGCCAAAACGGCCGATGCCAAGACCAAGGTCTACAGTAAATATGGTCGGGAAATCTATGTATGCGCCAAATCCGGCGGCGTCGATCCTTCCGGAAATCTAACATTGCGGGGGTTGATCGAGAGAGCCAAGAAGGATCAAGTGCCGGGCCATGTGATCGAAAAGGCCCTGGACAAGGCTAAAGGGGCAGGGGGCGAGGATTTTGCGCCGGCGCGTTACGAAGGTTTTGGCCCCGGTGGCTGCATGGTGATAGTCGACTGTCTGACGGACAATCCCAATCGGACGTTTGGCGACGTGCGTCTATGTTTTACCAAAACCAAAGCTAAAATCGGCACGCCAGGCACGGTGGGTCATATGTTCGATCATGCGGCGATTTTTGCATTCAAGTACGATGACGAAGATGCCGTGTTAGAGGCTTTGCTGAACGCGGATGTCGATGTCAGCGATGTCGAAAACGAAGAGGGCAAAATCACCGTGTTTACGCCGCAAGCCGATTATTTCAAGGCCAAACAGGCCTTGGCCGATTTATTGGGGGAGATCGATTTCGAGGTCGACGAAACCCAGTTTCTGCCTAAGGGCTCGACTCCTATCAGTGGAGACGACGTCGTGATGTTCGAAAAATTTCCGGACATGTTGAACGATCTGGACGACGTGCAAGCCGTTTATCACGATGCCCAGTACTAGACGGCGCTGTTGTAAACTGTAAGCCTGGATGCGTTGCCCGGACGGGGCTCGGCCGCTTGGAATAAACCGAAACAAACCCTTTCGGCGAGCAAGCGAATCGTGCCCCGTTTTTTGCGTTCAAGGCAACCCAGACGCAATTATTCTTTTATACTTGTCATAGTCTTTGGCTATGGGACTGGTGATCTAAAGCATCGCGTGGACCAACGGAATCCTAAACCGCGTGCATACCTGGACATGAACAACAAGGCGTCATTCAATCAATCCTTGGACATGGTTTGTCATTAAGCAATGCGTTTCGGCATTAAGCAGGGGAACAGTGGCTACGAAATGGAAAACCTCTCATTTTTCGATTGCATCTATCGCGCTTCTATTGACGCTCAGTATCGCTTTGTTTTTTGCCTGGATTTTGTACCAGCGTGGCGCAAATACGGGGCCTGTTTCCAGTCAGCCGGCTAAATCCGCGCCTCACTACAGTTTGCGCCTGGGGCTGAATCTTAGTGCTGATAGCGCACTGCATGCGGCTGCGCAACGCTTCGCACAACTGATGGCCGAGCGTAGTGGCGGCCGGGTCGAGGTGGCCGTCCATCCGGATCAGGTACTCGGTACCGACGAGCAAATGGTCGAATTAGCCCGCGATGGCCGCCTGGATTTGCTGTTGACACCCACGGCCAAACTCAGCGCCGACGTGCCGGCGATGCAATATGCCGATTTGCCGTTTTATTTTGCCGATAGGACGGAACTTTATGCGATGCTGGACGGTGAGCCGGGCGAATTGTTGTTGACCAAACTCTACGATGTCGGTCTGGTCGGTATCGCCTTTTGGGAAAACGGATTCAAGCAGTTCACCGCCAACCGGCCCATCCGTCGCCCGGAAGATTTCGCCGGTCTACGTGTACGCACGATGAAAAGCCGCCTGCTGATGGATCAATTTAGCGCGATGGGTGCGGAGCCGGTCGTGATCGATTTTGCAACATTGCGGCAAGCACTGGCCGACGGGGCGGTGGACGGTCAGGAAAATCCGTTGGTGGCCATTGCCGGCAAAAAAATTTACGAAGTCCAGCAGCATTTGACCATGAGCAATCATGCCTGGCTGGGCTATGTGTTCTCGGCCAGTCGTAAGGCCTTCGAAAATTTGCCGCAAGACATTCGCAACCTGATCGTCGATACCGCGCGGGAACTGAGTACGTGGGAACGAGAGGAAACTGCGCGTCGGGAAGTGCAATTTCTTGAGACGATACGTGAAGCCGGCGTCGAAATTTACGCGCTAAACGACGACGAACGTTCGCGTTTCGCCGAGGTTTTGGCGCCTATCGCCCGAGCTTACGGTTTCGAAGTCGGTTACGATCTATTGGCCAAGACCGATGAATTGCGCACCCGGACCATGTTGGCCGAAGCCGGACAAGACACGCCTTTGCCCTGGTTGATAGGACTCGATGCCGATCTGTCCGGTAGCGGTTTGCTGGCGGGCGGCGCTATTTTGCGCGGCATGGAAATGGCGGTAGAAGACATCAATGCCGGTGGCGGCATCTTGGGCCGGCCTTTGCGCATCGTCGCCCGCGATCATCGGCAAAACGCTAAGCGCGGCGCGGAAAATATCGAAACCTTTGCAGCCATGCCCAACATGCTCGCCGTGATCGGCGGCATGCATAGCGGTGTGATACTGGAAGAACTGGAAACCATCCATCGCCTGCGTATGCCCTTTTTGATTCCTTGGTCGGCGGGTAGTTCCAACATCCATCACGATTACCGCCCCAGTTACACCTTCCGGGTTTCACTGGACGATGCTTGGGTAGCGGCCTTCTTGCTGGAACACGCCCTGAACCGCGGACAACACGTAGCCGTCATCTTGGAACAATCGGTCTGGGGCCGAAGTAACGAGGAGGCACTAAAACCCTTGATCGCCAAATTGCCGCCGGGCCGGGTCGAGATACACTGGTTGAATCGCGGCGAAACCGATTTCGACAGCCGCTTGGCAGAGCTTAAGGCGCACGGGTTCGATGTGCTGTTACTGGCTGCGACGGCACCTGAGAGCAAGGCCTTGGTGGATGCCATGGCCAAGATCGACGAGCCGATGCCGATTTACGCGCATTGGAGCTTGACCGGTGGCTATTTTTGGCGGCAAAGCCGTGAAGCACTGAAGGTCGTGGAATTGAATTTTGTGCAGTCGGTCATGGTGGACAACGGTGAGGCCAGTCCGCGTGCGCGCGCCTTTGCCGAACGTTATCGGGCCGATTATCGTCTGAGCGCCGTTGATCCGATTCTGGCACCCGCGGGTAGCGTGCATGCCTACGATTTGGTGCATCTGTTGGCGCACGCCGCCCGGCAAGCCGGCAGCGGCGACCATGTCGCTATCCGTGCGGCACTGGAAGCGCTGAAACAGCCTTTTGCCGGCATCGTCCGTAACTACGATCCGCCCTTTACTCCGGAGCGCCACGATGCCTTGGGGCCGGATGTTTTACATCTGGCTCGCTATGACATGTATGGCCGCATAGTGGCTGTCCGATGAGGGTGTTTTCCGCCGCTTCCCGATCCAGGCACGGTTTGCGCCGCCATATCACCTGGGTATTCGGCAGTTTCGTCATCGTCGCCATGATCAGCGTGGCAGCGGTAGTCGCCTACCGCTTGATAGGCTTGCTGACGCATGCGCTGGAGGCCGAGCTGGACAGGCGTTTCGACGTGGAGTCCGGTATGCTGGCTCAGCGCTTCGATTATCTGCTGGATGGTGCGCGGGTGTTGGCGAAAAATCCCCTAATCATCAACGGCATCAGCGATAGCGAGGGACGCAAGACCTATCTGCCAAAGTTGGTCGCGAACTTTCAGGAAGGTAGGGATGTAAGAACCGTGGCATTGCTGGATTTCGACGGCCGCCCGATTTATTCCAGCCAGCCGGATTTACCCACCTACCAGGATTCTCGCGAATTGCGTTCGGCCTTGAATTACGGCGTCGTAGGCCAACGTATCGATCCCGAGCAGGGGCTGTGGCAGGTCTATGTGCCGGTGGTCTATTACGGCACAACGCAAGCGGCATTGCTGGTCAATTTCGATCTTACCGTCATCGCCAAACGGGTGTTTTCCGCCGATCCAGAACTGAATCGTAGTTTGTTCAGCGCAGGCAAGCATTTTTATTCCTGGGGGCAGCCGACGGGCGACGACCACATGGCTAAGCGAGGGCCTTTGACCTATGCCGACGCCGATACCCCACTGGCGGGCCTGGACCTGGAATTTGAAATCGCCATGTCCAGGGCGAAGATCATGGCGCCCGCTGAGATCGCGATTCGCGAAGTGGTGATGTTTGCACTGCTGCTGACGCTGATAGGCATTGGTCTGGCCTATTGGCTGGGCCATCGCCTTGCCAGGCCTATTTTGATCTTGCACCAGCGCGCGGCTGTAGCCGACGGCACGCCGGAACGGCGTTGCGCCCCGCTGGGAACGGGGGACGAGTTGGACGAATTGGCGGCCATTTTCGATCAGCGTACCGAAGCCTTGCGCCGCATTCAAATCGGTCTGGAGGACGAGGTCAAGTCGCGTACCCATGAACTGGAACAGGCCAAGGAAAAGGCTGAGGCGGCAAACCGGGCCAAGAGCCTGTTTCTGGCTAATATGAGTCACGAACTGCGTACGCCTATGAACGCCATCCTCGGTTTTTCGGCGTTGATGCAACGCGATTCCGGCATCTCGGACAGTCAGTGGGAAAGCCTGGATATCATCAATCGTAGTGGCGATCACTTGCTGCATCTGATCAACGATGTGCTCGACATCGCCAAAATAGAAGCGGGCCGTATCGAGCTCGAGGTCAATCCTTTCGATTTGGG
>JAQTYP010000245.1 GCA_028688235.1 Methylomonas sp. | reverse complement strand
AAGATCGGCCTGGAAGTGTCCAAGGCTCGAGTCGCGCACAGCATGGAAGAAGCCTTCGCCGCGCAGGAAGAAGTCGGTTACCCGACCGTGATCCGACCGTCGTTCACGATGGGGGGCAGCGGCGGCGGTATCGCTTACAACCGCGAGGAGTTCATCGAAATCTGCGAACGCGGCCTGGATTTGTCGCCGACCAAAGAACTGTTGATCGAAGAATCCATCCTGGGTTGGAAAGAATTCGAGATGGAGGTCGTGCGCGATCGTAACGACAACTGCATCATTATTTGTTCTATCGAAAACTTCGACCCGATGGGTGTACACACCGGCGATTCGATCACCATTGCGCCGGCGCAAACCCTGACCGACAAGGAATACCAGATCATGCGTAATGCATCGCTGGCGGTCCTGCGCGAGATTGGCGTCGATACCGGCGGTTCGAACGTGCAATTCGCGCTGAATCCGGAAAACGGCAGGCTGATCGTCATCGAAATGAATCCCAGGGTATCGCGCTCTTCGGCCCTGGCGTCGAAAGCCACCGGTTTTCCTATCGCCAAGGTGGCGGCGAAACTGGCGGTGGGCTATACCTTAGACGAATTGCAAAACGAAATTACCGGCGGTAAAACCCCGGCTTCGTTCGAGCCGACCATCGATTATGTCGTCACCAAGGTACCGCGTTTTGCCTTCGAAAAATTCCCACAGGCCAACGATCGCTTGACGACGCAGATGAAATCGGTCGGCGAAGTCATGGCCATAGGGCGTACTTTTCAGGAATCCTTGCAAAAAGCGCTACGTGGATTGGAAATCGGTGTGGATGGCCTGGATGAAATCGTCGAGCGCAATGACGAAAACGCTCCGGATATCATCATGCGGGAATTGCGTTACCCAGGGCCGCACCGTATATGGTATTTGGCCGACGCTTTCCGCAGCGGCTTGAGTGCGGACGAGATTTATAAAGCCTGCAAAATCGACCCATGGTTTTTGGCGCAAGTCGAGGACTTGGTCGTTACCGAAAAAAACCTGGCAACCAAAACCCTGGCAACCCTGGAGCAAGGCGAACTGTTACGCTTGAAACGCAAGGGCTTTTCCGATGCGCGTCTGGCCAAGTTGCTGGCCGCTAAGGAGTCGGAAGTACGCAATGTGCGGCATAAAAAAGGCGTGCGGCCGGTTTTCAAGCGCATCGATTCCTGTGCGGCCGAATTTGCGTCCGATACGGCGTATTTGTATTCGACCTACGAACAAGAATGCGAGGCCTATCCGACCGACAAAGATAAAATCATCATCCTGGGCGGCGGTCCCAATCGTATCGGTCAGGGCATAGAATTCGATTATTGTTGCGTGCACGCGGCGCTGGCATTGCGCGAAGACGGTTACGAGACCATCATGGTCAACTGTAACCCGGAAACGGTTTCGACCGATTTCGACACGTCGGACCGTTTGTATTTCGAGCCTTTGACCCTGGAAGACGTGCTGGAAATCATCGAGCTGGAAAAGCCCAAGGGCGTAATCGTCCAATACGGCGGTCAGACTCCGTTGAAATTGGCGCGAGCATTGGAAGCGGCCGGTGCGCCGATTATCGGCACATCGCCGGATTCCATCGATCTGGCGGAAGACCGCGAGCGTTTCCAGCAATTATTGGAACGGCTTAATCTGAAGCAGCCGCCCAACGCGACCGCGCGTTCGGTCGAGCAGGCAGTCAATTCCGCCAAAGAACTGGGTTATCCCTTGGTCGTGCGTCCGTCTTACGTCTTGGGCGGTCGGGCGATGGAGATCGTTTTCAACGAAGAAGGCTTGCGCCGCTATATGAAGGAAGCGGTCAGCGTATCGAACGATTCTCCTGTGTTGCTGGATAGGTTCCTGGACGATGCGGTCGAGATGGACGTCGATGCGATTTACGACGGCGAGACTTGTTTGATCGGCGGCTTGATGGAGCACATCGAACAAGCCGGTGTGCATTCCGGCGATTCGGCCTGTTCGATTCCGCCTTACGATTTGCCACTGCCTATTCAGGATCAGTTGCGTGCCCAAGTAGCCAAAATGGCCGAAGCCTTGGGTGTTTGCGGCTTGATGAATACCCAGTTTGCTATTCAGGGCGAGACGATTTTTGTGCTGGAGGTCAATCCTCGGGCTTCCCGCACCGCGCCGTTCGTATCGAAAGCCACGGGTTACCCTTTGGCTAAGATTGCAGCGCGCTGCATGGTCGGCAAGTCTTTGAAACAGCAAGGTGTCGTCGAAGAACGTATACCCGAATATTTCTCGGTTAAAGAGGCGGTGTTTCCGTTCATTAAATTTCCTGGCGTCGATCCGTTGCTGGGGCCGGAAATGAAGTCGACCGGCGAAGTGATGGGGGTAGGAAAAACCTTCGGCGAAGCCTTTGCTAAGTCGCAACGCGCTGCCGGCGTGGATTTGAGTCATAGTGGCAAGGTATTGATCAGCATACGCGATGCGGATAAACCCAAGTTGCCGGATTTGGCAAAGATGCTGATAGCCAAAAATTACGAAATCGTTGCCACTGGTGGAACGGCTCGTGTGCTGCAAGAGGCCGGAATACCGTGTCAGCTGGTCTTCAAAGTCAACGAAGGACGGCCGCACACGGTAGATATGATCAAAAACGGAGAGATTCAATTGATCGTCAATACGACTGAGGGCGTAAAAGCGGTCGCCGATTCGTTTACGATGCGCAGAGAAGCGCTGCAGCGTAAAGTGACTTATTACACGACCATGGCGGGGGCCCGGGCGGCTTGTTTTGCGCTGGGCGAACTGTCCGCCGGCAATGTCAATTGCCTGCAGGATTTACATAAAACCTTTAAGGAATAAGTTTTTAGGAGTAGTTAATGAATAAAGTACCTCTGACCGTGACAGGTGCCAACAAGCTGCGTGCCGAACTGGAAGAGTTGAAAACCGTGGTCAGGCCGCGCATCATTCAGGCAATTGCAGAAGCGCGCGCGCACGGTGATTTGAAGGAAAACGCCGAGTATCATGCGGCGCGTGAGCAACAAAGCTTCGCAGAGGGGCGTATCGCCGAGATCGAGGGCAAGTTGTCGAATGCCAATATCATCGATGTCACCAAAACCGACGCTAATGGCAAGGTGGTATTCGGGGCGACCGTCAAAATCGAGGATCTGGATTCAGGCAAGGAGGTGACCTACCAAATCGTCGGCGAAGACGAAGCCAATATCAAGGAAGGGCGTATTTCGGTGGGTTCGCCGATTGCCAGAGCCTTGATAGGCAAGGAAGAGGGGGATTCGGTGGTCGTCAAGGCGCCAGGTGGCGATATCGAGTACGAAATCCTATCGGTCGAGTACATCTAAGCCGCATAATAAAGGGAGGTTAAACCTCCCTTCTGTTATTTTTTAGGGTTTTTCCTGAAAAATATCGATCTCCGGCCTATAGATTGTATTAATTCTGCCTGAGTTTCAGCGCAAATTTGATTCCCGATAACGGCGCGTTCATCCCTTTCCGCCCGAATTTCAACTTTGATTAGTTCATGAGCGTCAAGCGCCACGTTAATTTCTTTAATCACGGCAGGCGTTAAACCGGCTTGTCCAATTATGACCACTGGTTTGAGCGGGTGGGCTTGGGCTTTCAACTTTTTCTTTTCGACAGAATTCACACTGTTTCCTTAATTTGTAAACCCGATAATTTTACACTAGAAAACATGGCGCGCACTAAAAGTAGTCATCAGTGGATGCAAGAGCATTTTCAGGACGAATATGTCAAAAAAGCCCAGGCTTTGGGGTATCGGTCGCGAGCGGTGTTCAAGCTGATCGAAATCCAGGAAAAGGATAAGATCATACGGCCGGGCATCAATATCGTCGATTTGGGAGCGGCACCCGGTGGCTGGTCGGAATATGCCAGAAAATTGCTGGGCAAAAACGACAAAATCATCGCGCTGGATCTACTCGATATCGAGCCGATTCCCGGCGTCGAATTCATACAGGGCGACTTCCGGGAAGACGAAGTGCTGGAAAAACTGCATAAAGTGCTCGACGGACAGCCTGTGCACTTGTTATTGTCGGACATGGCCCCCAATATTAGTGGTAATAAGGAAATGGATCAGCCTAGATCGATTTATTTAGGGGAACTGGCACTGGATGCCGCCCACTCTATTTTGGTCAAGGGTGGCACGTTTTTGATTAAAATGTTTCAAGGAGCAGGTTACGACGAGTATCTGAATCAGGTCAAACAGCATTTTAATAGTGTAGTCATTCGCAAGCCCAAGGCGTCGCGGGCAAGAAGCAACGAAGTGTATATTTTGGCGAAAGGTTTCAAATAGCTTGGTAAACTTGCCGTAAATCAGGCTATCATGAACGGTAGTGTTGGCGTAATACTGATACAATTACTTGGTTTAAATAGATTGGCCGTTAACAGGCCGGAGCGCGTAAATTGAGCGACATGATGAAAAATTTACTGTTGTGGGTTGTCATTGCAGTGGTATTGATGGCGATATTCAACAATTTCGGTTCGAGATCGACGCGAAGCGATGCTACCCTTTCGTATTCGCAGTTGATCGATGCCGTCAAAGCTGGGCAGGTACAACAAGTTGCAATTGCCGACAATACGGTTAGAGGCAAGATGCAATCGGGCGAAAAGTTTAAAACTTATATGCCCAACGATCCGCATTTGATTGATGACTTGCTAGCCAACGGTGTGGAAATCATCGTGCAACCGCCCGAAGAGCCGTCAATGCTGATGCAGATATTTGTCTCGTTCGGGCCGATATTATTGCTGATTGCGGTATGGGTGTTTTTCATGCGGCAAATGCAAGGTGGCGGCGTCGGTGGGCGCGGCGGTGCGATGGGTTTTGGTAAAAGCAAAGCCCGTATGCTGGATCAGGATCAAAACAAAATAACTTTTTCCGATGTGGCGGGCTGCGACGAAGCCAAGGAAGAAGTCGAGGAAATGGTCGACTTCTTGAAAGATCCTGCCAAATACCAAAAACTCGGCGGCAAAGTGCCTAGAGGCGCGTTGATGGTCGGTCCTCCGGGAACGGGTAAAACGTTGCTCGCCAGAGCGATCGCCGGCGAAGCCAAGGTGCCGTTTTTCACGATTTCGGGTTCCGATTTCGTCGAGATGTTCGTCGGCGTCGGTGCTTCAAGGGTGCGCGACATGTTCGAGCAAGCCAAGCGTCATGCGCCCTGCATTATCTTCATAGACGAGATCGATGCCGTGGGCCGTTCGCGTGGCGCGGGCTTAGGCGGCGGTAACGACGAGCGTGAGCAAACCCTGAACCAATTGCTGGTGGAAATGGACGGTTTCGAAGGCCATGAAGGTATCATCGTTATTGCGGCGACTAACCGTGCCGACGTGCTGGATAAAGCCCTGTTGCGTCCCGGTCGTTTCGACAGGCAGGTGGTTGTCGGCTTGCCCGACGTCAGAGGTCGCGAGCAAATTTTGAACGTGCATTTGAAAAAAGTCCCTGCGGCCGATGACGTCAAAGTCAAATATATTGCGCAAGGTACGCCGGGCTTTTCCGGTGCTGATTTGGCCAATCTGGTCAATGAGGCCGCCCTGTTTGCGGCGCGTTTCAACAAGCGTTTGGTCAGTATGGTCGTTCTGGAAAAAGCCAAAGACAAGCTGATTATGGGGGCGGAAAGACGCTCCATGGTCATGGACGAAAAAGAGAAGAAAATGACTGCCTACCATGAAGCCGGTCATGCGATTGTCGGTCGTTTAGTGCCCGAGCACGATCCGGTTTACAAGGTCAGCATCATGCCACGCGGTCGTGCGCTGGGTGTGACGATGTTCTTGCCCGAGCGCGATCAATACAGCGCCAGCAAGTGCAA
>JAQTYP010000244.1:5288-5790 GCA_028688235.1 Methylomonas sp. | reverse complement strand
TTCGCTCAAGCTGGCGGCACCGGCGTTTCTATCCGGATCGAGTACGATGAATTTCAGTCCCAGAGGAATCCCTGCCAACGCGATCATTCGGGCGAGCTGGCCACCGCCCAAGATGCCGACTTTCATTGTTGCACCTGTCTTGGATCGGGGTTTGCGTTGACATTATCGGTCTGTTGTTGCCGATAGGCATTCAGGGCAGGGCGGTATTCCGGATGTTTGTTGCAGATGATGGCGGCGGCCAGCAAGGCGGAATTGATCGCCCCGGCCTTGCCTATCGCCAGCGTGCCGACCGGAATGCCGGCAGGCATCTGCACTATGGATAGCAGTGAATCCATGCCGTTCAACGCTTTGGATTGAACCGGAACGCCCAATACCGGTAGCGCTGTTTTCGCGGCCGTCATGCCCGGCAAATGAGCGGCGCCCCCTGCGCCTGCGATGATGACTTCCAGTCCTTTATCTTCGGCATTTTCGGCATATCGGAACAATTTGTCCGGCGTGCGAT
>JAQTYP010000244.1:0-5278 GCA_028688235.1 Methylomonas sp. | reverse complement strand
GCGATGAGCCGACACCACTTCCACTTCATGCGGAATATCCAGATGTTCTAGGGTTTGCGCGGCATGTTGCATGGTATCCCAATCGGATGTCGATCCCATGATGATGCCTATCAATGCGGTCATGCAAAATCTCCGGTTTTATCCAGTTAGCTAAAACGCCGAGATTATCGCATAAAAGCCAGTTTTTGCCGTCGGTTAGTCCGGCGATTTGTTATGCACGCCGGTCATCGGTACAAAGCGCACGCCGAGTATCGTCCGGCTTTCTAATTGATGTTCGGACTTTTTTTCTATGACTATTAGTTCCTGGTAGCCGTAGGGGTGGCCGACAGGTAGAACCAAGCGGGCGCCTATGCGTAACTGATCGACCAATGATTGCGGTACGTGGGGCGCGGCCGCCGTGACGATGATGCCGTCATAGGGGGCGTGTTCAGGCCAGCCGTGATAGCCGTTGTCGTTGCGGACCACCACGTTGGCGTAGCCGAGACTTTGAAGTCTTTTCCCGGCGTCGGCGGCCAGTCTTTCGATGATTTCGACCGAATAAACACAGGAAACCAGTTGCGACAAAACGGCGGCTTGATAACCGGAGCCGGTGCCGATTTCCAGGATGTCATGCTCAGGCTTGGTTTCCAGCAAATCCGTCATCAAGGCGACGATAAAGGGCTGAGAGATGGTTTGCCCCGATCCTATGGGTGCCGGGCCATTGCGATAAGCCAGATAACGCAAATCTTCCGGCAGGAATTCATGTCGGGGTATGCTTTCCATCGCAACCATCACGCGGCTATCCAATCGGTCTTTGCCTATGAAATGACGGGTTAGATCGACTTCCTTTTCGATATCCTCCAGCATTTGCTGCAGATTGCTCATGGCCCGTCTCCGCAGGGCGGTCGGTTGGAATCAGGCATAAGCGCCTCCTTTTTAAGTGTGCTGTCGATGTTCAGCATGACTGGCGTCGGCAAAGTAAAAGATTCATAAAGGAGAAAGTGTTAAAAATCAGTTGAGAGCTTTAAACTCCGGCCGCTTGACAGCGTAACGTGAAGGTCACGGGGCCGTCGTTGATCAAGGCTACCTTCATGTCTGCTCCGAATCGACCGAATTGGCTGCCGGGATACAGTTTTTCCGCTTGTTGCTGGAAATAATCGAATAGCCTACGCCCCATTTCCGGAGCAGCTGCGGAAGTGAAACTCGGACGGTTGCCTTTTTGTGTGTCCGCAGCCAACGTGAATTGCGGAACGATCAACAATCCGCCTGAAATGTCGCGCAGGCTCAAATTCATTTTGTCGTCGGCATCGGCAAAGATACGGTAATTCAATATCCTCTCCAATAAACGATCGGCCTGGGCCTTGTCGTCTTGTTTTTCGACGGCGACTAAGGCCATGATGCCTGTGCCTATGGTACCGATGGCTATACCGTCTACCGTGACTTTGGCTTCGCTGACGCGTTGAATGATGCTAATCATGACTGGTTTCGATCTTGCCGGATAAGAATTTGCCGAGTCGTTTATCGGTAATCAGTATATGTAGAGTCAGCCATTCGCGAACGAATCCCAATAATTCACTTCCGGAAACCGATTGGCCCTGGTTAATTTCTTGTTGGTATTGAGTAATTGCAGCGGAAAATCGCCTGTGTTCCCGGCAATGTTTCTCCCGCTCGGCAAAATGATAGTCATATCGCCGCATTAATTCCTCTTCGGTGTCGAAATGATAAAGCGCATAGCTCAGCAAATCCAGAATCACGGCGTCGATATCGCGACTGCTGTTATCTTGTAATCGGGCGTCGGCCAATCGAATCATGTCGGCTAGCGTTTGATGCTGTTCATCCATGCAGTCTACGCCGGTTCTCATGGACTCGGGCCATATTATGTTGTTGCGTGGTTTATTCACTTGCCAGCTCCGGCAAATGCAGGCATAAGGAAGTCGCCACTTTTGATCCGATTCAGTCCGGCAATTGGGAAGCGAAACCAATAAATCCAGGCTCGAAGACGTTGGCCGGTCATCAGTGTTACAGTTTCCGCTACTCGCCGATATTCGCGGGGCTCGGCAAAATTATCCGAGCATTCTTCGTATTCGTCCAGAAGTGCTAGCACTTTTTGCGGTCGCAGCAAGCGGTACACTTCGCCATAAACCCGGTGCCTGCTGCGAGCAGGAGTCGGAACAGCTCCAGGATAATGGTCGATCCGATACAGTTTGCCCGGCAGGCTGGCGCGACCGCTAAAGATGGCATGATTTTTCAAATAGGGATGCAGGCGGCCGTATGGCGATTTGCGTAGCGTGCCGTAGACAAAAAGAAAATGAGTGGTCATTCAGAGGAATAAAGCCGATAAAAAAAACGTTTGAACCAGCGCGGCCTAAATATCACGATATACAGACAGAGCGATGCCGTTATCGGGAACGGGCCTATGTCCATGAGCATCAGCAACATCAGAGCCAGTATCCACTTAATGCGCCAAAACATAGTCGCGCCTCGCTTAGCTGTCTTTAAGTTTACCCGGATTACCAAAGTAGTCTCGATAGCAGAAAACGCTAAGTTCCTGTTAATTGACCGATGCGCCGGAGTCTGGTCGTGGCCATGGGCACGGTCAACATAGTACTGGCGACGGCCATAAACAATAAGGCCGTAAAGGTCGCGCTACTGATGATGAGCTTGTCCAGCAGGACATTGGCAAAAATGATCATGATCAAAGCCTTGGTTTGCAGCAGCCAGGCGATCACCGATGCTTCGCCCTTGGGCCAGTTTAAAAACTTGCCCGCCAACTGTATGCCTAGCCATTTCCCTGCGATGGAGGCAAACAATAATATGGCTGCAGCCAGCAATACAACGTATCCGCCCAAGGACCAATTCGTTTTCAAACCGGTACTCAGAAAAAATACCGGCATGATGATCAATAACACGTGATGGCGCAAGGCATCGAGTCTGTCCTGATCGAACCAATGGCCGTCCATGACTACACCCGCCAAAAAGGCGCCGACCATAAAATGCAGTCCGCACCAGTCGGCGCTAAAACCACAAACAGCCAGCCATATCAAGCTAATATACCAGCGGTCGATTTCCGGCAGACGTACCGCGAGTTTGCGAAAGCCGTAGCCCAACAGCGAAAAAGCCAGTAAAAATCCCAGTTGCCTGCCGGCTCTTTCCCAGTCCATCAGGATGAAGGCCAGCACTCCCCAAATCGCGATATCGTCTACGCTGGCATAACGCAAAATGCGTTGACCTAAAGGTTGTCTCAAGATATTCATTTTATCCATCAGCAGCATCAATATCGGTAGTGCGGTCACCGCGCAGGACATGCCTATGCCTAAAATAAATTGCCATGAAGCGGCGTTTGTACCCATCCAACCGTCGAATAACAGCAGACCAGCGGCAACGATGGCACCCAACAGCAAGGGCATGCCCAATGCGAGCAGAGCGGTGATACCCGTTTCCCGCCGGTGCGTCCAGGTCGACTGCATGTTTAGCTCGATACCCGCCAGCCAGACGAACAACATCACCGCCCACCAGGCAATGCCGCTAAGAGATTGAATGACTTGTTCGTTGAATATCAAGCGATAGATATCGGGCGCAAATTTTCCCAGGACGCCGGGTCCCAGTGCAATGCCGGTCGATATCTGAATGACGACCAGCGGGGCGTAAAAGTCCGTCCGGCCCAAACGCCAAATCAAATAGGGTAGGGCGTGTATCAGCGTCAAAGCAATGCAGAAGGTTTCGGTTATGCTCATGGTCTGGCGTGCTATGCCTGAATGTGGACGGGTTTATTGCGGTGGTGATGGCTTTGCTTAGACGCAAGACTATCATGGATAAGCGACGTAAAACCTGAAAAATTCACCTATGTTCGAGAAAGAATAAGGGTTGGGCCTCGTATTATGTCGAGGGTGGATTAAACTGAATATAAGGCAATCACAAAAGAGGGAAGTGTAATGGCAAAACTGAGCGACTATTTCGATTATAAGATCGATGACAATGGCAACCCCTATATGGCCGTTTGTGTTCGAGGAATCGTCTTATTGCGTTTACCCGCGACCAACAAAGGCTCCGCCTTTACCGCCGACGAACGGGTCGAGCTGGGGCTGGAAGGTTTGCTGCCGCCGCGCATCACCAATCTCGATGTTCAAACCGATAGGCTCTACGCCAATTATCGCAAGCAGTCGGACGATTTGGCCAAATATCAGTTTCTGCGCGCCACCCAAGAGCGTTCCGAAGTGATGTTTTACGGATTGCTAGAGAGGCATTTGGAGGAAATGATACCCATCGTTTATACCCCGACTATCGGTTCGGCGGTACAACAGTTCAGCTCCATTTACACCACGGCACGGGGCTTGACCCTGTCAGCCGTCAACATCGATCATGCCGACAGAATCCTGGATGACTATCCATGGCACGATATCCGCTTGATCGTCGTTACCGACTCTTCTGCCATCCTAGGCATAGGCGATCAGGGCATGGGAGGAATGGCGATCTGTATCGGCAAGCTGGCGCTTTATACCGCGGGGGGAGGGCTGTGCCCATTTCAGAGTCTGCCGGTCAATCTGGATGTCGGCACTAACCGCGATGGTTTGCTGGAAGATCCTCAATATCTGGGTATACATACCAGACGACTGGAAGGCGAAGCTTATTTCGAGCTGGTCGATAAATTTGTGTCCGCCGTCCATAAAAAATGGCCCAAGACCATCATTCAGTGGGAAGACTTTGCCAAAAACGTCGCCTTCGATGTGCTGACTCGCTACCAACATTTGGTTCCATGCTTCAACGATGACATTCAAGGCACGGGAGCCGTGGCTCTGGCGGGTTTGCTGTCCGCATGCAAACTGAAAGGGGAATCGCTCGCCGATCAAATCGTCGTCGTTGCCGGTGCCGGTGCCGGCGGCATAGGCGTGGCCAAGGCTATCAAGGACGGCATGGTACGTGCCGGGCTTAGCGATGAACAGGCTCGCCGGCAGATCTTCGTGATAGACGGTCGCGGTTTGGTCGTCGAAGGCTTAACGGCCGATGCCTACAAGCTGCCGCTGGCACAACCTCCCGAAATCTATCAAGAGTGGGGATTGGAGGACGGCAAATTGCCTTCATTGCAGGATGTGGTGACTCATGTCCAACCCGGCGTCTTGCTCGGCCTTTCGGGTGTTGCGGGCTTGTTCGGCGAGGATTTGATCAAAGCTATCGCCTCCCATCATGCTCGCCCCATCATATTTCCATTGTCCAATCCCACCGCCAATTGCGAGGCGACGCCTAGCGATATCATCGAATGGACTCAGGGCAGGGCGATCGTGGCTACAGGCAGTCCGTTTCC
>JAQTYP010000243.1 GCA_028688235.1 Methylomonas sp. | reverse complement strand
GATAAAGAGGAAAGTGATCCCGACACAATCCTGCTGCCCGGCCATGCGCGTATGGATCAGGCGCTGAAGGCTTTGTCATTGCGCTATGTTCAGCACGACTTTACCCCGAATGTCCGCAATCACTGGATCAAGAATTACCAATTCTCCCGCACGCTCCAGCCCGAGTTTGCTGACGAAGGCAATGCCTTTCTGTGCGAGGCGCGCATGGCGGAGAACGGCTGGTTCAAGGATCATGCCGAGCGCGAGACGCTGGTTCGGTTCATGTATATGATCGAGCATAATACGGATCTCGCGCTGCGGTAAGCGGAGATTCGCTGCAATAAAACGAAGGCGCCGGGCCGCAGGATTATTGCGTATTTTTAAAAATTACCCACTTATTGTTAGTAAAGGAAAATTATTATGGGGGGCTATGTTGATGAGGTTGTCATTCCATATGATCGCGATCTTGGACCGGTGCTGTTCGAGCATTACGGCGCCGATACCGCACGGCGCGTTGCCGAACAATCGCCAATAGATGTGCTGGAAATTGCCGCCGGCACCGGCATCGTGACGCGTCACTTGCGCAGCTTGCTTGCCAAAGAAGCACGCCTGACCGCGATCGACATCAGCGATTCCATGATGGATGTGGCTCGGCAAAAGTTTCATCCCAATGAACAAGTCACTTTCCAAAATGCCGACGCCACCGCATTGCCGTTCGCTGACGAAGCGTTCGATGCCGTCGTCTGCCAATTTGGTATTATGTTTTTCGATCGGGACAAAGGCTTTCGCGAAGTGTACCGGACTTTAAAGCCCGGCGGCCGTTACTTGTTCCGGGTTTGGGATTCCGAACGCTACAACCCTTTCGCCAGTTTGAGCTTCGAAGTGCTCAAGCAATACTTTCCGTCGGACACTCCTCAGTTTCTATTCGATCCGGTTTCCTGCCACCAAATCGATCCGCTTAAGGAGCAGTTGCTTGAGATCGGCTTTGATCCGGTTGTTATTTCCGTGCAACGCCACGAATACGATGTTCTCGATGTGACGGCTTTCGCGCGAGCCTTGGTATACACGCCGGTGATTTTCGAAATCCGGGATCGGGGCGGCGTCGATCCTGAGGAAATTGTCAGGGAATTGGCAGACGCCTTCAAAAAAGAGTTTGGTTCTAGTCCGATGCGTTATCCGATGCAAGCGATTCTGTTTGAGACCGAAAAGCCCTGAGTTTAAACCCGGATGGAATCGCAACGGTGCATCGGATGCGAAAGGGCAGCTGGCAAGGGCGCTGTTTATCAGCCATTTATGGCTTTAGCAGGATGATTTTGTCTGCCTGATAAATATTATCAATGGGTGTTTAAACTTTGTGCCCCGCAATTTCACTACGCCCCAAAGATTTCTTGCAATAATCTTACCCACAGAAGGTATAAAAAATGGCAATACGTTTAACAGATACCAATGAGAGCAAGCTGGAACAGTTGCAGGGAAAAGTAATTGGCGATGTCGCCGGGTCATTGGGCTTACTGATAGCCTATCTCGGCGACAAACTTGACCTGTACAGCGCTTTGGCCGAGATTAGTCCCGCAACCAGCCAGGAACTGGCCGACAGCACCGGCATGGATGAGCGCTATCTTCGGGAGTGGCTTTCTGCCAATGCGGCGGCAGGGTATGTGAATTACGATTCAGCGGCCGGCAGATTTTCACTGTCGCCCGAGCAAGCCGTCGTTTTTGCCGCCGAAGGTCATCCGGCCTGCATGCAAGGCTTCTTCCAGGCCGTCATGTCCGCTTATATCGACGAACCCAAACTGACTGAAGTTTTCCGCTCCGGCAAAGGGTTGCCCTGGAGAGACCATAGCCCTTGTTTGTTCTGCGGAACCGAACGCTTTTTCCGGCCCATGTATGCGATGAATCTGATCGATTCATGGTTGCCCGCACTCGATGGCGTCCGGGAAAAGCTTGAAGCCGGCGCCAAAGTTGCCGACATTGGCTGCGGGCACGGGTCTTCAACGATCCTCATGGCTAAGGCATTCCCTGATTCGACTTTTCACGGCTTTGATTTTCACGAACCGTCGATCGAACACGCACGGGAGCGGGCTCGGGCCGAAGGCGTCGCAGGCAATACGATTTTCGAAGTCGTGACAGCGAAAGAGTATCCCGGAATAAACTACGATCTGGTCACGATGTTCGATGCGCTGCATGACATGGGCGATCCTGTTGGCGCAGCCAAGCATATTGCAAGCACTTTGTCTGACAGTGGGACCTTAATGTTAGTCGAGCCTTTTGCAGGCGATAAGTTGGAAGATAACCTCCATCCTTTAGGCCAGATTTATTATGCTTTTTCGACGATGGTTTGCGTCCCCGCGTCCAAATCTCAGGAAGTCGGTCTTGGTTTAGGCGCCCAGGCCGGTCAAAAAAGACTCACCGAAGTGCTCAATGCAGGAGGCTTCAGCCAGGTAAGGCGTGCTGCAACGACGCCCACCAATTTGGTGCTTGAGGCAAAAGTTTAGCTGTCTGGAGGCAATTCAGGACCGAAAATCCATAAGGTTTATCGCAAGAAGTCTGCTGGCTCCTGCGTTAATTTAACAATCGTAAAATATTAACCTTCTATGAAGGGATGGTGTATGAAAGAGAACTTCCTTATTCTAAAAACTTGCTCTGTGGCGCTAGTGTTAATGCTGTCGCACGAGGTTTCTAACGCGATGCCCGGTATGGACATGCCGTCCGCTGCGGACGCAAAAGCGCCGTCGTTAGCCAGAAGCATCGGCGCGCCGATCAACTCGGATGCCGCGGAATTCGAGATAACCTACAGCGCCGACGGCAAAACCGCGCTGTTCGTTTCAACGAGGTCTGGCAGTATCGAATCTCCAGGCAACCCTTACAGCTTCGACATCTGGATGGCGCACAACGTCAACGGCGCTTGGCAAACGCCGATTCATCTCGGGCCTGGCATCGATCCCAAGGTAGGCCCGAACATCAACACCGAAGCGTGGGAACTGGAGCCCAGCCTGTCGGAGGACGGTAATGCCATTTATTTTACGCGCTACCAAGCGGGTAATTTTTCAACCGCCGAACTTTACGTGGCGCAGAAAATCGACGGCGTCTGGCAACCTGCCCGGAATTGGAACGACGTGCCCGAGCTACCGCATATCAATACCCCGACTGGCGAAGAACATTGCCCGATCATCGCCTCAGACAGCCTGATTTACTTCAGCTACCAGCAACCGGGCGTGACCCAGGACAGCGACATTTGGAAAGTCGAAAAGAAAAATGGCGTTTGGCAGAAGCCGCAAAGCTTGGGAGCACGGATCAACTCGCCTTACCGGGATCATTTGCACTGGACCGGACTGTCAAAAGACGGCAAAAGCCTGATCATTACCAGTATGCGCCCCGACATGGGCTCGCGCGGCGGACATGATGAATGGATTTCCTACCAGAATCCCCAAGGCGAATGGCAGGAACCATTGAACCTTGGTGACACCATCAATACCGCCGGCGAAGACATGTGCTGGGTCTTCGCGCCGGATGGCAAGAAATTCACTGGAGGTTGGGGACCGCAAGGCTCCTATAACATGGATGTGCTGTGGGTTAACAAAGACGACGTGCCTTTGCTCAAAAACTTTGATCCGATCGGACCGCCGCCCAATTTGATGGCCAAAAATAAAGCAAATCCCATCACTAAATAGTTATACTGTTTTGCAGTTACAGCTTCTGGCTTAAAACAGGCCAGAAGCTGTAACTGATTTTGGTTTTTTGCGGCCATTCGATAGAACCAACATATTGGCAGAAAAGGGTACGCATCACAATGCGTGATCATTTCCAGCTTTGAAATGCAAGCTCATTTGCATTCAATCTGAGCCGAAATCGGCGATAAATGCTGGTCCCGGCTGTTTCCAAACGCAAGCCGTTACACATAGGCTTGCAATGGCGTTGAAACAACGAAAAGCTCGACAAAATAATCAACGGTCCGCTTGTGTACTGAAGCTGTCGTTCGTCGTTATAAGTCAACGACGCGTTAGGGTCGAGATCGGTCTTTCATGAATATCAGTGCAAATCAACGTCACTTACTTTCCAGCTGTCAACACGAGCTTTACCAGTTAAATTTGCGTATGACATTGATTTAGTAAGAAGTAATCTTGGTGTTTGGAAAATCTTCAATGTTGATTTCCCCAATTTCAGAGTAGAATAAAATTTAGTCTGAGTCAGCTTTATGGCTTCATCCAAGGATTCTGCTCAATTCGCTGACATGTTTTTTGTGCGTTTTGACACAGCCTGGGTCGATAACTGCCGTAGCTGAATCGTAGCTACGCATGATGGTTAGTAGCTTGTTCTAGGTTTGTCGAGGCTGTTTTTGGTGACGGCGACCATTGCAAGGTATTAATTTAATTGGTTGTTAATGGAGAATATAACATTCGTAATCACTAGGTCACGGGTTCGACTCCCATCATTGGCTCCAAAAAAAATGAAAGGGTTAGGCGGGGTGCCTGGCCCTTTTTTGTGTGTAATGCCAGTTGTTTCTCCAAAGGAACTTCCATGCTAAAACAAAACCATACCCATGATCCGGTTCTTCCTTTTTGGAAAGATCCTTCTTCTTTTTTGGCGGTTTGGCTGACCACCGCCGATCAAACTACTTTGTTCCAACGGCAGCCGAATGAGCTCTGTTTTGCCGACAACGTCAATGATTTCCCTGTGATAACCGTGGATGCCAAGCAGAAGTACCAGGTCATCGAGGGATTCGGTTTTTCGTTGACCGGCGGCAGCGCGATGCTGATCGGTCGCTTGTCCGCCGCTGACAGGAAAGCATTGTTGCGGGAGCTGTTTTTGCCCGATGAGGATAGCATCGGTGTTAGTTTTCTGCGTCTGAGCATCGGTGCGTCGGATCTGAGCGAGCGCTGCTTTAGCTATGACGACAGGCCTGTCGGACAATCGGACTTTGAGCTTGCCCATTTCGACATCAATGCCGGCGACCGTGAAGTCATTCCGCTGTTGCGGGAGATTTTGGCGATCAACCCCGAGATTAAGATCATGGCAACATCTTGGTCGCCGCCGACCTGGATGAAGACCAACCAAAGTTTTGTCGGCGGCAAACTAAGGCCGGATTGTTACGGTGTTTACGCCGCCTACTTGATCAAATACCTGCAAACCATGCGGGAGCGAGGCGTTACCGTCCACGCGATCACCCCGCAAAACGAACCCTTGAACCAAAAGAACGAACCCAGCATGATCATGGAAGCGCCGGAGCAAGCCAAGTTCATCAAAAATCATCTGGGGCCGACTTTAGAAGCAGCCGGATTGGCCGATGTGGAAGTGTTTTGCTGGGACCACAATTGCGATATCCCGGAATACCCGTTGGAAATTTTCGCCGATACCGAAGCACGCCGTTACCTGGCCGGATCGGCCTGGCATCTTTACGGTGGCGATATTTCCGCCTTGTCCGAAGTGCATCGGCAATACCCTGACATGAAACTTTATTTCACCGAGCAATGGGTAGGCTCGGACGGTCAGTTCGGGGGGGATTTAATGTGGCACATGAAAAATGTGCTGATCGGCTCGCTACGCAACTGGAGCCGGGCAGTGCTTGAGTGGAATCTGGCCTCCGACCCGTTCTGCCGCCCCCATACACCCGGCGGCGAGGCCCGTTGCGTCGGCGCGTTGACCATCGGTGAACAGGTTACCCGCAACGTCGCCTACTATGTGATCGCCCATGCCGCAAAATTCGTCCGTCCCGGTTCGGTGAGAATTTATTCCGATCAACAAGCGTTCTTGCCGAATGTGGCTTTTCTGACGCCCGCTGACGACATCGTTTTGATCGTGCTCAATGACGGAGCCGAAGCACGATCCTTTACTATCCAGTTTCAAGGGAAAA
>JAQTYP010000242.1 GCA_028688235.1 Methylomonas sp. | reverse complement strand
ATAACAATTAACGCCATGAACATCAAACAACTAGCCCAAAACGCCATCCTCAAATCCGGCCTAAGCCACTACGCCGAAACCTATTTAACCTGGACCGGCGTCGGCCTGATCGGGTCCTTCGTCGCCACGACCCTGGACGGCCAGGCCGAGCTAGCCTATGCCGCTTATTACACCAACGCCGTCAACGACGCGGTGGGTTACAACTTCTGGATATTGCTGGCGGTCATCGGCTTGTTGCTGTTCTGCGTCAGCCTACCGGTGATTTATCTGTCTCAGCATCTGCCGCAGGCGAAAATCGTCGCCGATCAATTCCGAAGGCTCAGTTATACCTTCTTCCTGGTGGCCTTCGACGAGGGCGGCTTGATGATAGGCATCCTGATCGCCAACTTCCTGCATACCAGCGACAAGATGGCGCTGCTGGCCGACAAATCGTTTTTGTTCAGCGACGTCGGCCTGTTGCCGATTCTGGCGCTGGCTTTCGTCAATTCCTTTTTGTGGCTGCTGGGCGAGGCTATCTACAACCGCGACGACAAAAGTTATTCCGGCGTGGTCGCTCTACTCATGGCGGCGCCGATCAAATACCTGGCGCCGGGTTATCTGGGCATCGCCGGCATCATGTTGTATCTGATCGTCAGCCAATAAAACCATGCGGGCCATCGAATCCTTTCATTACCGGTTGGCGCATCCCGGCTACAGCGTGTTTCCCGGCGCCCACCCGGGGCAGACGGTTGGCAGCGGCCAGTTGTTCAAGCGCCACGAACCGCTGCTGGCCAGCCCCGATCCGCGCCGTATCGATCTGCGCGCCAGCGTGCTCGATCCGTTCCAGCATTATCGGGTCAGGGTGTTTCAACAGCACAGCAAATTGGCGGTGTTCGTGATTGCCGATTTGTCGGCGTCGATGCACGCCCGCTTGCATTGGCTGGCCGATTTCGTGCTGTCGGCGGCGCAGTCGGCGTTGCAATGCGGCGACAGTTTCGGCTTCATCGGTTGCGGATCCGGTCTGGATCGGCGCTGGTGGTTACCGGCCGGGCAGGCGATGCAGCCGGTGAGGACGTTGAGCGAACGCTTGCGAGTGTTGCAGCCCCAAGGCTCGGCCGGCGGCTTGATTCAAGCGGCGACGCGGCTGCCGGCTCGCCGGTCGTTGGTGTTTTGGGTATCGGACTGCCATTTCGACGCGGCAAGCTTGCCGAACATTTTACGGCCGTTGACGCCGCATGCCGTGGTGCCGTTGGTGGCTTGGGACGAGGCCGAATATCGCTCACTGCCGGACTGGGGTTTGGTGCGTTTTCAAGACGCCGAAAACCGCCGCGCCAGAACCCTGTTGATGCGCCCCGGTTTGAAACGCCGCGTCGAGCAGGCATGCGAGGACCGTCGCCAGCACTTGCGCCGGAGCTTCCGTGCCTTCGGCATGGAGCCCTTGTTTGTCGGTGGAAGCTATCGCGCCGAGGCGATGGATCGCTATTTTCTCCAGCATGTCCTATGAAAGAACGATTTTTTAGTTTGCGCGGATTGGCGTTGGCCGGCCTGTTGAGCTTGTGTCTGGCGGGCTGCGCCAGTTTGTTGCCGCCGCCGATCAGCCGTTTCGAAGTGCAAACGCCCCGGCCGTTCGGCTATCTGATCGGCGACGAAATCCACCATCGCATCATCATCAACACCCGCAACGACGTCAAATTGAACGTCAACAGCGTGCCGGCCAAGGGCGAATTGAACCGCTGGCTGAATCTGAACGAGGTGAGTCTTCGAACCGACAGCGACAGCGGCGACGCGGTTATCGATTTGACTTACCAGGTTTTTTACGCGCCCAACGAAGTCAAGATGTTGAGCATACCCGGCTTCAACCTGCAATTCACCCAGGCCGGCCAGAGCGTCGAACAAGCCGTGCCGGCCTGGCCGTTCACGCTGTCGCCGGTCAAGGAACTGGCGGTCAGGAAGGACGAGCAGGGCCGGCAATACATGAGGCCGGACGTGTTGCCGGAATCCTTGTCGACGGCTAACCATTGGCTCGGGTTTTATGCCGGCCTGACGGCGGCGGCGATGCTCGGCGGCTATTTGAGTGTTTTATACGGGTTGTGGCCGGTGTGGCCGAAACGGCGGATTTTCAAACGTCTGTTGTCGCGACTCGAACGCTTGCCGGAGCAACAGCGCCAAGCCGGTTTGACCGATGTTCATCACGCCTTCAACCAGCTGCACGGTAAGCCGTTGTTCGCCAACCACTTGTCGGCATTTTTCGAGGATTATCCGCAATACCGCGCCGCCGCCGACGGCATAGCTTGGTTCTATGCCTGGTCGGACCGGGTGCTGTTCGGCGGCCAAGCCATGGCCGACGGCGATTGGGACAAGCTGCGACAGCTTTGCCGTTTATGCCGCGACATCGAGTGCGGCAAGCGATGAACGGATTGGCATTCGACACGCCATGGGCCTTGGCCGGCCTGCTGTTGGCGCTGCTGCCGCTGTGGCGTAGCGGCATGCAAACCGCCACCTATCCGTGGCTGGCAATGTTGCCGCCCGATCCCTTGTCGCAAGCCGTGGCGTTGACGATCCGATTGTTGGCGATGACGGCGATTGTCGCGCTAGTGTTGGGTTTGTCCGGCATGCATTTGCGGGAGCAAAGCGTCGAGCGCATCGGCCACGGCGCCCACATCGTCATGCTGCTGGATAGAAGCAGCAGCATGGACAATAGCTTCGCCGGTAAGGCGCCGAGCGGAAGCGACGACGGCAGGGATGCCGGAGGTAGAGCAACGCAGGGAGCGGTTGCCGAACAATCGAAAGCCGAGGCCGCGCGGCGGCTGTTGACCGAATTCGTCGATCACCGTGATCACGACTTGATCGGCATCGCGGAATACAGCACCTCGCCGTTGTTCGTGATGCCGTTGACCGAAAACCGTCAGGCCATCCATGCCGCCATAGCCGCCACCGCGACCCCGGCGCTGGCTTACACCAATATCAGCAAGGGCTTGGCGATGGCGCTGTCGTTCTTCGATCGGCAACCGGTGCAAGGTTCGCGGATCGTGTTGCTGGTGTCCGACGGCGCGGCGGCCATCGACCCGGATAGCGAAGCGGCGTTGCGCATCCTGTTCAAGCAACAACAAGTGCGCCTGTATTGGTTGTTTCTGCGCACCGATAACAGCCCTGGCATTTTCGCCCAGCCCGACGATCCTCGCGACGACAACGCTCAGGCCATGCCGGAATTGTATCTGCACCGATTTTTCGGCGGTTTACACATTCCGTATCAAGCCTACGAAGCCGAAAACCCCGGCGCGATGCGCAAAGCCATAAACGACATCGATCGTCTGGAGCAATTGCCCTTGCATTACCGGGAAGCGATTCCCAAGCAGGACTTGTCCGGTCTGTGTTACGGCTGGACGGGAGTTTTGATGGCGCTGCTGTTGGGCGTGAAATTATGCGAAGCGAGGATGGTATGAGGGCATTGAGGCATAAATTGATTTGGACGGCCCTGGCGGCCAGTGTGTTGTTGACGGCCACGCAATTGTGGAGTCTGTATCGTATCTATCGCGAAAACACTTTAATTGCGGAATGGGTAGGATGGGCCGAGCAAAGCGAGGCCCATCAATTAGGTAAAGGTGGCGATGGGCTTCCTGACGTCAGCCCATCCTACGGCAATACGCCGCAAGTGCGTTTGGCACGGGCCATCTATCTGCACAATAAGCGGCGCTACTCGGAGGCGCTGGACATCCTGAGTCTGGTGGTGGGGCAGGGCGATCGCCGGCTGCAAGCGCAAAGCCGCTACAGCTTGGGCAACCTTTACTTGAGTCAGGCTCAGGACGAAGTCGAAGCCGGCCGCATCAATCAAGCGATGCCGCTGTTGACCTTGGCCAAGCAGGCTTACCGGCAGGCGTTGACGCTGGACAGCGGCTTTTGGGACGCCAAATACAACCTGGAATCGGCGATGAAGCTGCTGCCGGAGTTCGATCGAATCTCTCCAAACCAGCCCGACGACGATGCCACCAAACCCTCGCAATTGTGGACCACCGTGCCGGGCTTTCCGAGGGGCTTGCCGTGAAAGAGCTAGCGCATTTGGTAGGGTACGCACCGCGCACCTTTATTTCCCCTGCATTTTTATGAATATTCGCCTGTTACTGAAAGATTACCGTGTCTGGTGTCTGAGCCTAGCACTGTTGGCGATGCTTGCCTTGTTCGCCTTTCCGACCCGGAAGCAGGACGGCGCGGTTTACAACCTGACCTTCGTCGTCGACATCACCCGCAGCATGAATGCCGAGGATTATCGGATCAACGACCAGCCGGTCAGTCGGCTGGCCTTCGTCAAACACAGTCTGCGCGAACTGGTCGGCCAGTTGCCGTGCCAGTCCAAGGTCGGCCTCGGCGTGTTTACCGAGCGGCGTTCGACGCTATTGTTCGAACCGATCGAAGTCTGCTCCGGTTACGCCGAGCTGGCCAACAGCATAGAGCATCTGGATTGGCGCATGGCCTGGGCAGCGGACAGCCGCATCGCCGGCGGCTTGTTGAACGCGATGCAACTGCTGCTGGATCGGGAGTCGGCATTGGTGTTCGTAACCGACGGCCAGGAAGCGCCGCCGCTCAATTCGCGTTACCGCACCGATTTTTCGGCGCTCAAGGGCAAGCTGAAAGGCCTGATCATCGGCGCCGGCGGCTTGCAGGCGGTGGCGATTCCTAAGTTCGATCAAAATGGTAAGCGCATCGGCGTTTATGGCCCGGACGATGTGCCGCACCGTTCCAGCTTCGGCGAATCCGATCTCAATCCGGAAAAAATCGAGGGTTACGACGCCCGCAACGCGCCGTTCGGCAAGCACGCGGCCGTTGGAACCGAACATCTCAGTGCTCTGCAGGAAGGTTATTTGCAACAGTTGGCGGCAGAAACCGGTTTGGCTTACAGCCGTTTACAAACAGCTGACGAATTTGCCACAACGATACAAAATCCCGAATTCGGCCAAGTCTTCGAGCTGAATAGGGATACCAGAGCTTTTTATGCGTTGCTGGCCTTGTCGTTGCTGCTATTGACTCTCGTCTAATGCCTCCACGACACGGTTAATATAACCTATTGCCAACAACGCTCCAGGCATTACGCGGGATACTTGGATGGACTTGCCTGACTGCGGCAAGCCCGCTGTACCGGAAACAGGCAGCGAAAGCGGCTACCTTTACCCGGGTGACTGTCGATCTCCAACTTGGCGTCGTGCCTGACCAGCACATGTTTGACTATCGCCAAGCCTAAGCCCGTCCCCGCAATTTTTTGTTTACGCTTGCTATCCACTCTGTAGAAACGTTCGGTAATGCGGGGAATATCCGTCGCGGCTATCCCTTCGCCGAAGTCTTCGACTTCGAGATAAAGGGAACCACAGGGCTTTTGATGCCAGCCTACCTTAACCGGTGAGCTTGCCGGCGAATATTTCAGCGCGTTCACCAGTAAATTCGTGAATGCGCTCTGCAACTCTTGAGGATCGCCATTCAAATCGTCGTCGGTCGTAATCTCCAGCTCGACGCGGCGTTCGTCTTTTTCCAGTAAGTCACTTTCCTTACAAATCTGGCCGAGCAAGTGCCGCATAGGCACACACTCGGATTTTTTTTCCTTGGTTTCCAATTTGGCCAATAACAACAAATCGTCTATCAGATTTTGCATGCGTTCGGTTTGGGCGGCCATGCTGGCAAACGAGCGCACGAAAATCGGCGGCACATCATCCATTTCCTGCAAGGTTTCCACGTATCCTTTCAGCACAGTCAACGGCGTACGCAGTTCGTGCGATACGTTGGCGACGAAGTCGGTCCGCATGCGCTCCATTTTTTTTATTTGAGTCACGTCTTGCGCCAACAGCAAGCGCAGTCCAGCGCCATAGGGAACGATG
>JAQTYP010000241.1 GCA_028688235.1 Methylomonas sp. | reverse complement strand
GCGACGGGCACGGCTTCTGCATCGCCTGTCTATTGGCAGATCGGCAGCGGCTACCCCAATTGGGAGTACTCCATCAACTGGAAATCACCGGCATGGGGGGACGCTCAAATGCTGCCGGGCGCAGGCGACGACGTGATCATCCATAGCGGTTATGCGACCAACAGCATAGTCCGCGCCTGGGCCGGTGCTAACTTCGCCGTCAACAGCGTCAATACCAACGGCGGCGCCGATACTTTGGGCATCGAAAGCGGCGGTTTGACGCTGAACGGCGCGGCGACGGCCGATAATGCGACAGGGCTGTCGACGATCACTCATTTCAAGCAAGGCGGAGGCTATTTGAACGGTGCCGGCAACCTGGTCGTCAACGGCGACGCTAGTTTGACTAATGCGCTGCAATCAGGAGCCGCGACCACCACTCTGAAAGGCAATTCCACCATCAACAACGGCCTGAGTCTGGATGCCGGCCGCATCTTGCGCAACGAAGGCCTTATGACGATGAAAGGCAGCGTCATTATGAATAGCACTTCCAGCGGCGGCGCCGGCCGCATCGATAACGCCGCCGGTGCGGTATGGGATGCGCAAGGCTACGACATTAACGGCGGCGCTACGGCCGACTTCAATCAGCTGCCGGGCTACGGAGTATTCAACAACGCCGGCACCTTCCGCAAGAGCGGTGGCACTGTTGGTACTCGGGTTCATACGGCTTTCAACAATGCCGGCTCGGTCGACGTCCAAACCGGCAGGCTGGAACTGACGGCCGGCGGCACGCATAACGGCACCTTGAAGGTCGCCAGCGGCGCGGAACTGAATTTCAACGGCGGCAGCCACGATCTGAACGAAGGCACGACTCTGGACGTGGCCGGCACGATAGCCATCACCAATGGTACCGTGAACGCCAATGTCGGCGCCAATATCGCCGGTAGCACCAGCTTGGGCAACAATGCCACACTGAATCTCAACAAAGACTGGCAAACCGCCGGCTTTACACAGAGCACCGGTGGTTCCCTGAAGGGGGCAGGCAACCTGACCGTGACCGGTACGGCTAATTTGACCAATGCCGTGCAATCGGGAGCCGCGACCACCACCTTGAAGGGCAATTCCACGATTAACAACGGCTTGAATCTGGACGCCGGCCGTATTTTGCGCAACGAAGGCGTTATGACGATGAAGGGCGGCGTCATTATGAATAGCACCGCCAGCGGCGGCGCCGGCCGCATCGACAACGCCGCCGGAGCGGTATGGGATGCGCAAGGCTATGACATTAACGGCGGCTACGCGGCCGACCTCAATCAACTGCCAGGCTACGGGGTATTCAACAACGCCGGCACCTTCCGCAAGAGCGGTGGCACTGGCGGCACTCGGGTTCATACGGCTTTCAACAATGCCGGCACTGTCGACGTCCAAACCGGTAGGTTGGAGCTGGCGGCCGGCGGCACGCATAACGGCGCCTTGAAGGTCGCTAATATCGCGGAACTCAATTTCAACGGCGGTAGCCACGATCTGAACGAAGGCACGACTCTGGACGTGGCGGGCACTGTCGCTATTTCCAACGGCACCGTGAACGACAATGTGGGCGTTGATATCGCGGGCCATACCAGCCTGAGCAACAATGCCACATTGAACATCAACAAAGGCTGGCAAACCGCTGATTTCACGCAAGGCACCGGCGGCACCTTGAAGGGTTCGGGCAACCTGACCGTGACTGGAATGGCTAATCTGACTAATGCTGTGCAATTAGGCGCTGCGACTACCACTCTGAAAGGTAATTCAACCATCAAAAATTCCTTGAATCTGGACGCGGGCCGGATTTTGCGTAACGAGGCTGTCGTGACGATGAACGGCAGCGTCAATATGAACAGCACAGCCAGTGGCGGCGCCGGTCGTATCGACAACGCGGCGGGGGCGGTCTGGAGCTCGCAAGGGGGACAGATCAACGCCAGCGGCTACGCCGATCTCAATGAATTGCCTGACTATGGCGTTTTCAACAACGCCGGTACTTTCCGCAATAGCAGCGGCACAAGCACCACCACGATCAACGCAGCCTTCAACAACACCGGTACAGTCGATGTTCAATCCGGTCGGGTCAGCATGCATGGCGCGGCGACCGCCAACGGCTTCGGCAACGCCGGCACGATAACGACCGCCGGCAATGCTACGTTTGAAACCAACATGAGCAGCAAAACTTTCAACAATGCCGGCAGGATAGAAGGCGACGGCGCTATAACGTTGTATGGTTCCAACAATAGCCTGATCAATAGCGGCGTGATCAGCGCCGGCAACGGCGACGCGGTCGGCAACCTTAACATAGACCTGGGCAGCGGCGGCACCTTCAAACAATTGGCCGGCGGGGTGCTGGATTTCACGCTGACCTCGTTGTCCAGCTTCGATACCCTGAGCTTTCAAGGTTCGAACAGCAAGGTGGAACTGGGCGGCACGTTGCAGCTCACCGGGTTGGCCGGGTTTAATTTCGGCGCGGGCGATTTTACCTTGATGACCTTCAATCCTGGGGCGCTGACGGGAATCTTCGACAACGTCGTCGCGCTGGGATTCGATCCTTCATGGCATTTCGATGTGCAGTACCTGAACAACTCGGTCGTGCTGCACGCCACCACTTCGGCAGTGCCATTGCCCGGCGCGGCCTGGATGATGCTGAGCGGTTTGGGCCTGATGGCCGCACGCCGCGCGACGGGACGGAAGCCGGCCCTGGTGGCCTAAGCGCGCCGCGGCATGCCGGGAATTCTCCACCCTCCAGCATGCCGCCGGCATCTGACGCTGTTAAAGGAAAGGACCCGGCGGCGGCTGCGCGATCTGCGAGCACCGCCTCTAGCACGCATCGGCAAGCCAATACCTTCAGCGTCCGGCAAGGTTCGCGGCCGGGGTGGGCTTGCACAAAGCCCTTCCCATGCTCCGCCGACGCAAGTGCGTCACTCATCGCCGGAAGCTGAGACTCGCTCGGCTCCGGCCTTCTTCTCAATACCATGCGATGAAAACAACCATGAAAACACTAAAACGACTCGCGAGGCAGTTTTACGATTTTCAGTCTGGGACTCGTCGGCATCGCAGCCTTGTGCAGGCGCCGCAGTTCCTAGTATGACGAAAACATGACCGAATCCGGACCTTTTCGTGACGACTTGCGCTAGGTCTCCTCACTAACATTAGCGTACCTAAAAACCACTCAAGGAATATGATATGAAAGACCACATTCAACGCACAGCGAGGGCCGGCTTGTTGGCCTGCGGCTTGTCGCTACTGGCGCCGACCGTCTCGGCATTGCCGATGGCCGGCAATACCCCGCCGGTATTGGCTATGGGCGTCGGCAACAGTCCGGTCGGCGAGGCCGGCCGCCATGCAGACATGCCGGTCGGTTACCGCTTTCAATATTTCACCGGCGGTCTCGGGGCCGATGACTGGCGGAATTGGCTGACGCCGGACGGCACCTTCGCCGATAAATGGCTGCAGGAGAGCTATCAAGCCGGAACGACGCCGGTCATCACCTACTACGAAATCGTCCATGCCGCGCCTTACCGCTTCGAAGAGCCGCCTACCCGTAACCTGCAAACGCCGGCGACGATGAAGGCTTATTTCGAAAATTGGATCTTTTTGTTGCAGCGCATCGCCGCCTTCGGGCACCCGGTAATCGTGCAAGTCGAACCCGACTTGTGGGGCTATGTGGAATGGAGCAACAGCGACCCTGCGCAGACCGAGATTGCTGTGGCTAGCTCGGGTCTGGCACAGGCTGCGGGTTACGAAAACAATGCACGCGGTTTCGCGAAGCTGATGAAAGCATTGCGCGACCAATATGCGCCTAACGTCATTTTGGGTTGGCATGTCTCGGGCTGGGCGACCCGCACCGACCTGATCGTCAATCAGGGCGATCCGGACAAATTGGCCGTGGAAACCGCCAATTTCTACCGCTCGCTGGATACCGAGTTCGACGTGATGTTCACCGAAACCTCCGACCGCGATTCGGGGTTTTACCAGTTGCAGGGTGGCCCGGACCGCTGGTGGAAACCGGAAGACTTCGACCGCTTCCGCAAATTCGTGTCCCGCTTGCATAGCGAGCTGAACCAGGATGTCATCATCTGGCAGATTCCGGTCGGCAATACTCTGTACCGCAAATGTAACAACACCCCCAACCATTATCAGGACAACCGCCCCGAGTATTTCCTGAAGCCGGTGGTGGACAGCGGCGACACCACGCGCTTGCAGCAGTTCCGCGATGCCGGGGTGGTGGCGCTGATGTTCGGTGCCGGCCAGGACGATCAGACTCGGTATTTCGATTACGTGAAGGACGCTGTCGAAGATCCCGCGTCGATCGACAATCGCGCGCGCAACCACACCGACCATCTGAACGACCTGCCGGCTTTGAACGCCGACGACGACGGCGGTTTCCTGAGATTGGCCATTCAACGCTATTACGCCAACGGCGCGTTGCCGCTTGCTCCACGAGTTCCTTCGCAATGCGGCGACGGCATCGATAACGACGGCGACGGTTTGACCGATTTTCCAAACGACCCTGATTGCCAGTCGGCGACCGACAACACGGAAGCAGAGCCTTTGCCGGCCTGCTCGGATGGAATTGACAACGATATCGACGGCTGGATCGATTTTCCCGACGATCCGGGTTGCAGCGCAGCCGACGATAACGACGAGTCCAACGGGCCGGTGCTGACTACATTGCCGTCCAGTCTGACTACCAGCAGCGACTGGGGAACGGGTTATTGCGCCGATGCGATTGTCGGCAACAACACTCAGGCCACGGTGCTTTGGCAAACCGGCTTCGAAGCGGCGGGCAGCATCACCAACATCTGGAACGCCGATTACAGCCAAACCGGCAAGCAAGTGACGGCTAGCGGGGCGGAATGGAATAAAGAATTGTCGCCCGGCGAATCGGCGAGCTTCGGCTTTTGCGCAGACCGTTCGGTTGCCGCCGTGATATGTAACGACCAGATCGACAACGACGGCGACGGCTTGGCCGATTATCCGGCCGATCCGGGTTGCTCTTCAGCCGAGGATGACGACGAAACCGATGCGGCACCCGGCCAGATTCAGCACAGTCTGCATGTCGATTCCGATTGGGGCTCAGGCTACTGTGCGACGGTCGCGGTCAGCAATCAAGGGGCTAGCAGCCAGCAATGGGCTGTCGATCTGAACATCGAGGGCCGGGTCGACAATATGTGGAACGGTGTTTACAGCCAGTCGGGTAGTTCGTTGCAGGTGCAGGGCGAGGCCTGGAATGCGGCCTTAGCCGGCGGCGCGTCGACCAGCTTTGGCTTCTGCGCCAGCCGCTAGAGAGGGAACGCGGCACAGGGAAGTGCAGCGTAATTTTTTGGCCGGTCCCATCACAAGGATGTTCCACGTTGGGGAAGCCGGCCGCCTTAAATCGTCTGCCTTTGCTTTTCGGGGCATGAGTATGAGTTTTTTAAGAAAATGTTCATGTTCAGGCCCCATTTTTTACTAGTTTTGCAAGAAGTTCATATTTACTCTTTTGGAGGGGGAAATGTTAAAACACTCGTCGGCCGTTCTCGGCCTGATATTGATTCCACTGAGCCATGCTCACGCAACATCCCAAATTTCCGGATGGGAGTACCGCGGCAACACAACGACACATTTTTCCCACTCGGATGAAAGTTCTCCGGTGAAGCATAATTACTACGCCCCCGGAGAGTATCATCCGCCTGTTGCCGATGGAGCTCCGACCGGAAACCATACCGTGGGCTATGCGGATGCGGCCACCCAGACCTTGCGGGCTTCTGCGTATTCATGGGCGCGCCCTGGGCAAAACGAAACGCCTTCCAACAACGCCGAGGCGGTTATTAATTCAAGTTTCGATAAAACCCTG